>JBBFLF010000025.1 GCA_037481655.1 Desulfobaccales bacterium
GGGGAGTTTGAGGGGAGGGCGGGGGAGCCAGGCTCCCCCGGCCCTCCCCTCAACCCTCCGGCACATAGGGGCAGATGGGGTCGTCGGCCAGGGGGTCGCCGGCCAGGGCCCAGGCCCTGGCCCGGCAGCCGCCGCAGACCTTGCGGTATTGGCAGGCGTGGCATTTGCCGTGGTAGTCGTCCACCGCCCTGAGTTGCCGGAAGAGCTCCGAGTTCGCCCAGATTTCCGGGAAGGGTTGCTCCCGGATGTTGCCGGCCACGATGTCCAAATAACCGCAGGCCTGCACGTCGCCTTTGTAGGAGACAAAGGCGAAGCCCTGCCCCCCCAGGCAGCCCTTGGTCATGGCCTCCATGCCGTGGGTCTGGGGGGTGATTTTTTCGCCCCGGGCGCGGGCGTCCTCCCGCCACAGCCGGTAATATTGCGGCGCGCAGGTGGGCTTGAGGTGGATGATCCCCTCCCGCTGTTTGGCCAGGAGCCAGCGCAGGGTCTCCTCGTATTCCGCCGGGGTGACCAGCTGATCCACCATCTCGGCGCCCCGGCCGGTGGGGACCAGGACAAAGACGTGGTGGGCCGCGGCCCCCAAGCGTATGGCCAGCTCGTGGATGGCGGGCAGGTCCGCCAGGTTTTCCCGGGTGATGGTGGTGTTGACCTGGAAGGGGAGCCCTGCCTCCTTGCAGGCCGCAATCCCCTGGAGGGCGCCCTCGAAGGCCCCGGCCACGGCCCGGAGATCATCGTGGCGGGCGGCGGTGGCCCCGTCGATGGAGATGGAGAGGCGCTGGATGCCTGCGTCTTTCAGGCGCCGGGCGATGTCGGGGGTCAGAAGCGTGCCGTTCACCGCCATGACCATGCGGTGGCCCAAACGGTGGCCGTACTCCGTGAGCTCGTAGATGTCCTCCCGAAGCAGAGGCTCGCCGCCGGTGAGGATGATGACCACCTGCCCCAGAGTGGCCACGTCAGTAAGGAGCTTCTGGCCTTCGGCGGTGGTGAGCTCGCCGGGATAGGGCCCGCGGCTGGCCGCGGCCCGGCAATGCCGGCAGTCCAGATTGCAGCGCCGGGTCACCTCCCAGGCCAGGAGGCGCAGCGCCGGAATTTTTATGCTTGCGGCTGCAGGGTTCATGATGGTCAAGCTATCTCGTCCGATTCAGTGGTTGGAGGTCCGGAATCGATACTTTGCGGTGACTTTTCTTTTTCATTAGAGGAGCCAGCAGGCCGGGGCGGCAAATAGTCGGGCAGCCTGGTATTTTCATCCAAATAAGCATATTCCAATTGTTCCCAGGTAAGGCCTTTGGCACCGGCTAAATTTGCCCCTTTTAGATTAGCATTATCTATCTTTGCATAATGAAGAATGGCACCGATTAAGTTGGCCTTTTCTAAATTAGCTCCCTTGAGATTTGCTTCCATCATTTGTGCACTTTTAAGATTTGCATTTCTTAAATTAGCATTTAAGAGATGAGCATTTTCAAAATTAACTCCAACAAGGTATGAATTTTGAAGCTTTGCCTCTTCTAAGATTGCATTATTCAGTTTTGAACCTCCTAGTATTACTTCCTCTAAGTGTGCTTCCAAAAGATCGGCATTCTCTAAGTGTGCTTGCCAAAGATTGGCATTCTCTAAGTGTGCTTGCCAAAGATTGGCACTCTCCAGATGTGCTTGAAAAAGATTTGCCCCTTCCAGATGCGCCTCTCGGAGGTCCGCACCGCGCAGATCGGTGTGGGACAAGTTCAAGGGGTGGTCTTCCCCCTGACCATAGCGCCGGCTCCGGCGGCCCAGAACAGTGAGAGCGGCCTGAATATCGGTGCGAGGCTTGGGCTTGGGCGCAGATTCTGAGCTTTCAGTATCCCCTGAGGTTTCTTCTAATGATGTCCCCGAGGCACCCTCTGCCGGCGGCAAGCCCTCCTTGGGAGGCCAAGGGGCGTTCTCCCGGATGAAGGCAGTGAGGACCTCCATGATGGTCCAGTAATCTTTCTCTGAATCCTTGGCGATGCGTTCCAGGGCATAAATGCCACCGAGGCGCACCTCCAGTTTGTCACTGCCCAACTGCTCGATGGCCCGGGTGAAGCGCTCGGTGACCTGCCCCTCCTGGGCCACCTCCACCTGACGCTCCAAAGCCCAAACGCGCCTGAGGGTCAGGTAAACGCCACAGAGCAGAATGCCTCCCCCCAGGACCTGGGGCACGATTTTCAGCGCCTCGATTTCGACCGGGACCCGCACCTCGGGCGCCAGACTTCTGCTGAGGTTTATTAACTGCCACCACTGCCAGACCCACAAGCCCAGTAGTGCCACGACCGATAGGCCTGCACCCAGGTAAGGAAGCGCTTTTCTGACCTGCTCCCGGAGGCTGTGCCAGTGCTCCACCACCAAATAAGTCAAGGCCGCCAAAGCAGTGGCCCCGGCCACGATGAAGAGCCAAACCACCAATTCCAGGAGCACGTTTAACTCACCTGGTGTGAGGCAGCACCCCGGCCGCGTCTTTGGCGAAATAAGTGAGGATCAGGTCGGCGCCGGCCCGTTTAATAGCGGTGAGGGACTCCAGCATGGCCGCGGTCTCGTCCAGCCAGCCCTTGGCCGCCGCGGCCTTGATCATGGCGTACTCCCCGGAGACCTGGTAGGCGGCGATGGGCTGGTCGAACTCGCCGGCCAGGGCGGCGATGACGTCCAGATAGGGCAGGGCGGGCTTGACCATGAGGATGTCGGCGCCCTCCTCCACGTCCAGGGCCGCCTCCCGGAGGGCCTCCCGGGAGTTGGCCGGGTCCATCTGGTAGCTCTTGCGGTCGCCGAACTGGGGGGCGCTCTCCGCCGCCTCCCGGAAGGGCCCGTAGAAGCTGCTGGCGTACTTGACGGCGTAGGAGAGGATGGCCACCATCTCAAAGCCCCGCTCATCCAGGGCCTCCCGGATGGCCCCCACCCGGCCGTCCATCATGTCCGAAGGGGCCACCATATCCGCGCCGGCCTCGGCGTGGGACAGGGCCACCTCCGCCAGCACCTCCAGGGTGGCGTCGTTGTCGATCTCCCGGTCGCGCACCAGCCCGCAGTGGCCGTGGGAGGTGTAGCCGCAGAGGCACACGTCGGTGATGACCACCAGCTCCGGCAGGGCCTTCTTCAGGGCCCGGACCGCCTGCTGCACCGGGCCCTTGGGAGAGGCGGCCTCGGAGGCCACCTCGTCCTTGCGGGCCGGAAGCCCAAAGAGGAGCACCGCCGGCACCCCGAGATCGAAGACGGCCTTGGCTTCCTCCACCAGGAGGTCCGGGGAGAGGCGGCTGATCCCCGGCATGGCCTCGATGGGCTGGCGCACCCTGCTTCCCGGCACGGCAAACATGGGGTAGATGAAATCCGCGGGGGTAAGGTGCGTCTCCCGCACCATGCGCCGAATGCCCGCGGTGCGCCGGAGCCTGCGGGGCCGAAAGACCAGGTCCATGGCCATACCTCCTGTTTGAGTCCCGGAAAAGGAGAGCGGCGGGGCCGGGCTGCTGGCCCTCGCCGCCGGGTTGCCCCCTTAGGGAGCTTAGAGCGGTGGCAGGACCGCACCCGTGGCCGCGCCGGGATGGGCACACCTGCCGCTTTCTTCCCTGATTATCCGGCCTGGGCGCCGGGGTGTCAAGGCGAGGGCATGGCTAGGGAGCTCTCAGGGCATACGGCACCTTGAGGACCCGGTCCTTGGCCCCCTCCGCCACCGTCACCGGCACCACCAGACGCGCCTCCCGGATGAGGCACATGCCCTTGCCGTCGGCGCGGCAGAGGTTGAGGACCAGGTCCAGGGTGAGCACGGTGTGGCCCGCCGCAGCGGTGAGGGGGAGGCTCACGGGAAAGCGGGGCTGGCGCAAGGCCGCCTCGGCGGCCGGGGTGAGCTGAAGCACCTCCGGGTTCCGGACGCTCAGGCGCACCGACTGGGGCGCCTCGGGGGTGAGTTGCCAGTCCGGGGGCAGGCTGAGGGTGAGCTCCAGGGTCACCGCCCCGGGAGCAACCTCCTGCGGGGCGAGCTCCACCGCTGCTTCTTGGGGGGCCGCAGGCGTCGGGAGAGCGGAGGCAAGGGCCAAGGCCAGCCCCAGGAGGATAATCCGGATCTGCATGATATGGGAAAGCATAATCACCTCAGGCACAATTCCTCTCAAAGAGGGTCAGCGAAAGTGGTCGTTGGCACCGTCGCCTTGGTTCCCTCTTTCCGGGTTCATTGTAGCAGCCTCCCTGCGACCGGGAAATTTTTTTCGACCCCCCTCATTCTTGACATTCGATGAGAAAACCGGTAAAAAAATGTGAATTTTGTCAGGCCCGCCCCGGGCAGGGGGGTGACACTTAACCCAGTCAAACCCTTATTAAATTTTCACAGGAGGGTTCTGCCCATGAAAAGGGAATTCCTGGTCCAGAATCCCCGGCCGGACGGATACCACATCATGCTGGAGCTGTTCGGCTGCGATCCGGAGAAGATCAATTCCCGGAAATATCTGCACAATCTGGTGAAAAGCGCCGTCAAGGCCGCCGGGCTCACCAACCTGGGGTCGCGCTTTCACCAATTCCAGCCCCACGGGGTCACGGGGTTCACCCTCCTGGCCCAATCCCACATCTCTTTCCATACCTGGCCGGAATTCGGCTACCTGGTGCTGGACATCTTCACTTGCGGCGACCAGGAACAGGCCGACATGCTGGCGAACCATTTCCTCAGGCGATTGAAACCCCAATACGTGGACCAGCAGGTGGTGCGCAAGGGGTTTCAGTATCCCAAGCAAGCGCAGGCCGCCAGTTAACCGGCGCTCTCCCGCCAGAAAAAGATTGACGCCACCCCGGTTCATGGCATAAGTACAGGGCATGCCGGACCGGAAGGGAAGAGTATTGTCCATGAGGCGTGGCGCAGCTCTCATCCTGTGCCTGGGTGTGCTTTCGCTCGTGGGGGGCTGCGGCGGCCGGGCCCCGGTGATTCCCCCGCCGGCGGCCGAGGCCCCGCCCCCCGCGCCGGAACGCCTGGAACGGTATGAAAACCCGGACCAGGCGCTTTTGAAAGCGGCCCTGCAGGGGCGCTATCTCTCCCCCCGGGAAGCCCTGGAGCTGAGTGACCGCCTCCTCACCGAGGGCAGCCCGGCCACCCAGGACCAGGAGACCATTGCCCGGCTGGAGCTTCTCCTTCTGGGGGCCCTGAAGCAGGAGGACCGGGCCTCCCGGGCCGGGTTGCTGCGCAATCTGGGGATTGTCCGCTTTTATCAGAAGCAGTACAAATCCGCCCGCCAGGCCCTGCAGGCGGCCAACGAGATCAATCCCCGGGATGCCCGGACCCATTATTACCTGGCCCGGCTCTTTGCCCGCCAGGAGCAGATATACCTTCGGCAGGGACAGAAAGCCAAAGCCAAACAGCAGGCCAAACTGGCGGAGATGGAGCTGGGGCTGGCCCGGAAGTTCGATCCCAGCAATCCCCTGTATCGTCAGAGCCTGAAGGAGAGCGTACGCACCGAGTAGGCCCCGTGAAAATCGCCTGCCCCCACTGCGGCAACGATACGGATTTCTACGAAGTGGCCGAAGGCGTCACCATCACCACTTTCTACGTGCAAAACGATGATGGCAGCTTTTCGGCGGTCAGCGATGAGTCGGAAATCCAGGGGGAGGTGCGCCTTTTCTGCGGCGAATGCCACAAGGAACTGAAGGAGTATTACAACCACTTCGTGGACATGCTGTTTTGACCGGCGGCGACCCCGGGAGAGCCTCCGGGCTCACTGCCGCTAGATTCCCGGCCGATCGCAACGACGCTGCTCTCTCCGCTGCCCTGACCCCCTTTGCAAGCCCCGGTAAAAACGCGGCACTCCTGGTCACCGGGGCCCTGGCCACCGCACCCGGCCCATCTCCCTAAACAGGATGGGGGCAGACTCTCCTTGAACTGATACCCCCTTCCCGGGAGCCCGTCAGGTCCGCCTGAGCGCGTCTTTGTCTCTCTGGGAGCGGGCATAGAGGGCGGTATACTCCTCCTGGATCAGCCGGGCCTCTTCCTGGGCCTTGAGGGCCTCCTCCTGCCATTGGCTGGCCAGGCGGGCTTTTTCCTGGATCGCCTGGCTCCGGGCCTCCAGTTCCTGGCGTAAGCTCTCGTTTTCCCGGCTGAGTTGGGCCAGAGCCCGCTCCAGCTCCTCCACCTGTGCGGCCAGCCGGGCCCGCTCCGCCAAAATTGCCTGGAGCTGTTCGCCGGCCAGGAGACTGGCGGCTGGGGGTTCCTCTGCCCCGGTTTCGGGGGCGCGACGCATCATGAGGGCCAGGGCCAGAAGCAGGGCCAAGCCTCCCACAAGACCCGCCCAGGCCAGCCCCAGGGCCAGTCGCCGGGCGGGGGACTTTGCCGAGGCAGACGGGCGGGACGCCAGCAGCCGGGACACCTTGGCCCGGAGACCTGAGGGAGAGGCGGGAGGGCCTAGCCCTGGGGCGGCCCGGAGGGCGGGGAGAGAAAAGGCCACGGGAGCAGGGCGCCACACCGGTGGCAGGCCCGGGGCTCCCGCCCCCCAGAGCTCCGAGGCGAGGAGGTAGCTGCCTGGGGGCAGCCCGGTGAGCGGTTCCAGCCGTCCGCCCCGGGGGGAGAAGCGCACAAAGCGGCCGGCCCAGCCGCTCGCCGGGGAATGGAGGCCGAGCCAGCCCTGCCAGCCTCCCGGCGGGCCGTCCTCCACCTCCAGCCGCAGACCGCCCTCACCTTCCGCCCTCAGGCCGCCCCGGGCCGGCAGCACGGAGAGCCTAAAAAGCCTGGTCCGTATCGCCTCCGGACCGGTGGCGGTCACCCGGACCTGCCAGCTTCCCGGGGCCAAAGCCTGGGGGAGCAGCCCCAGGCGGGCTCCGGTCGGCAGGCCGGAAGGGGGCGCCGAAGAAGGTTCGGTGAGCTCAAGGGTACGGAAGGTGCCGTCCGGCCTCTGCCACTGGAGGGAGAAAATCAGCGGACCCGGACCCTCCCAGTCCGCCGCCATCCACGGCCGGAGGTGGGCGGTCAAGGGTCCCGCAGGCAGCCACACCCTCAAGGGGGCGGTGGAGTCCACCAGGCAGCGCCACCGGTCCGGGGCCGCAGCGCTCACCCGCCACCAGCCGGGGGCCGGGTCTTTCATATCCGCCAGGAAATAACCCTCCCCGGCCTGCCACCTCAGCCCCGGAGCCGGCCGCCCGGCGGGCAGCACCCGGCCGTCCGGGGCAATCAGGGCCGGCCGGTGGCGGGGGGCGGCGGGGAGAAACCACCTGGCCCGGGCCACCGTGGCGTCCAGGAAAAAGCCCTGTTTTTGGCGGGGCACACACTCCGGTGCCTTGAGATGATCCAGGAGCTCCAGGCAGGCTTCCGCCCAGAGCTCCGGGGAGGCAGCGGCAAAAACCCGCGGCCCGGAAGGAGAAGATCCGGTCTTTCCCCCGGCCCCCAGACTCAGCCACAGGGGCGTCAAACCGGCCCCCCGGGCGGCTTTGGCCGCCTCTTCCTGCTTTGCTTCCGGAGAGGCTCGGACGCTGAGAAAGACCAGCACCCCGCGGCCCCCCCGGAGCTCACTTCCACCTGCGGGACGTGGGGCCGCGGGGGTGGCAGGCAGGCCCGGCGACAAGGCCAGGGAAATCTTCTGCAGGACGGCCTGGCGGTGGGACGCCGTGAGGGGCTCTGCCGGCAGGACCTGGCGCAGGCCGCCGGACACCGCCATCACCCCCACCCGGTCTTTCTCGCTCAACAGGGCCAGCAGCAAACGCGCCGCCGCCAGGAGACGGCGGGCCTCCGGTGCCGGGGAGTCAGGGGCCGCGGCCAGCCACAGGGTTAACGGTTCCCGGGGTGCGACCTCCTGCCAAAGAGGGGTCATGGCCCCCATGGCGGTGCCCCATGCGAGCCCGAGAGAGAGGACCAAAGCCCCCGCCACAAGCCGCCAGCGCTGGCCCCGGCTCATCCTCATTGCCCTTAGGCCTGGCGTCATCCCCGCCACCGTGTGAAGTTCCCTCCCCTCCTGATCCACTCCTCGTCTTTCAGGGGGAATTTCTTGAGTTCAGGGTGCATTTTTCCTGTCCCTGATAGATAATTCCAGGCGGGCAGCGGTAGCTCGGGGCTGAGGCTGAGGGGGAGGAAGGGTGGCAGTGGCCGGGAGCCCCATCTATATAGTTAGTGATAGCCTCATCTCATCCCTTAACGGAGCGCCCTTCCATGCCTGAACTCCCTGAAGTGGAGGTGATCCGGCGGGCTTTGGCGCCGCAGCTTCAGGGACGGCGCATCGTGGCCCTGGCCTGCGG
The DNA here is from genome assembly GCA_037481655.1 of Desulfobaccales bacterium. Classification (NCBI taxonomy): domain Bacteria; kingdom Pseudomonadati; phylum Thermodesulfobacteriota; class Desulfobaccia; order Desulfobaccales; species Desulfobaccales bacterium. Next base: position 8,197 of record JBBFLF010000025.1, read on the forward strand.
GGAAAAGAGGCTGCGGGCCCAATCATCCCCGGAGGTACTCCGGGAGTGGCTCCCCGGCCGGCGCATCGTGCGCCTGACCCGCCGGGGCAAATACCTCCTCCTGGAACTGGAGGGCGGGGTGACTGTGCTCCTGCACCTGGGGATGACCGGCCGCCTGCTCCTGGGACACCTGGGCGGGGACAAGGCCCTGCCCCATGTGCACCTGACCCTCACCCTGGAAGACGGGAACTGTCTCCTCTTTCAGGATGTGCGGCGCTTCGGCCAAATTCTGGTCTATCCCCCTGGGGAGACGCCGGAACCCCTGGCCAGGGTGGGGCAGGAGCCGTTCTCCCGCCGGGTCACCCCGGCGTGGCTTCAGGAGCAGGCCCGCCACCGCCGCCGACCGGTGAAGAACTTCCTCCTGGACGGCCGCATCCTCGCCGGCATCGGCAATATCTACGCCGCGGAGATCCTCTTTGCCGTCGGGCTCCACCCCGAAACCCCGGTGGGGGACCTGACCCTGCCGCAATGGGAGGCCGTGCTCAAAACCACCCGGCGCATCCTCAAGCGGGCCATTGCCCGGGGCGGCACCACGGTGAACGACTACCTCCAGCCCGGCGGCACCACCGGGCTTTTCCAGGTGGAGCTGGCGGTCTATGGCCGGGAGGGCGAGCCCTGCAGCCGCTGCCGCGCCCCCATCCAACGTCTGGTGCAGGCGGGACGGAGCACCTTTTTTTGCCCCCGGTGCCAGCCGGCGCCCCGCGGCCGGGCCCCTCAAACCGGCTGAGGTCTCCCCGAGAGAAAACTTTTTGGGGTGGCACTTTCTATTTCGGGCGGATAAAATTAATTTTTTGAATATTGGGTAAGGACAGGGACGCAATGAAAAAGGACATTCACCCAACTTTTTATGTCGCCAAAGTGCGTTGCGCCTGCGGCAATGAGTTTGAGACCGGCTCCACCAAGGAGAGCATCCGGGTGGAGATCTGCTCCAAGTGCCACCCCTTCTTCACCGGCAAGCAGAAGCTGGTGGACACCGCCGGCCGGGTGGAGCGCTTCCGGCGCAAGTATGCCCATCTGGAAGAGAAGACCCCCACGGAGACCCCCGCTGAGTGATGGCCGCGCCGCCGCTGACGGTGGGAGGCCAGGCGGTGCTGGAGGGGGTGATGATGCGCTCGCCCCGGGCCGTGGCCATCGCCGTGCGTCTCCCCGACGGCTCGGTGCTCCTCAAGGATGAGCCCTATCTCGCCCTCGGGGAGCGCTACCCGCTGTTGAAGAAGCCCTTTCTGCGGGGCCCGGTGGTGCTGCTGGAGGCCCTCGTCACCGGCATCCGGGCCCTCACTTTCTCGGCCCAGGCGGCCCTGGGGGAGGAGGAGGAGCAACTGGGCTGGGCCAGCCTGGCCCTGACCCTCGCCGCCGCCTTTGCCTTGGCCTTCGTGCTTTTCGGCTTCCTGCCCCACTATCTCAGCGGCCTGGCCGGCTATCTCTGGGGGCGGGCGCTGTCGCCGGCGGATTTCACCTTTCATCTCATCGACGGCCTGCTCAAGGCCCTCTTCCTGTTGGCTTACATCTGGGGGATTTCCTTCATCCGGGACATCCGCCGGGTCTTCCAGTACCACGGCGCGGAGCACAAGTCCATCTGCGCCTATGAGGCGGGCCAGCCCCTGGACCTGGAGCACGTGCGGCAGCACTGCACCTGCCACCCCCGCTGCGGCACCACCTTCATTTTGGTGGTGCTGCTGGTGAGCCTGGTGGTCTTTGCGGTCTTTTTCCCGCTGGTGCCGGCCCTGACCAAAAAGGGTCTCCTCCAGAACCTTTTGCAGGTCCTGGTGAAGGTGGGGCTCATGTTCCCGGTGGCCGCGGTGGCCTACGAGATCATCCGCTGGGGCGGTAACCACCCCCGCCATCCCCTGGCGGCGCTGCTGCTGTGGCCCGGGCTCATCATCCAACGCCTTACCGCCCTGGAACCCGACGACGGCATGCTGGAGGTGGCCCTGGCCGCCCTCAAGGCGGTGCTGAAGCGGGAAGGGGTCCTGCATCCGGCCCCTGAGACCGCCGGTACGGGAGGGACGCCGCTGCCGACCGCCTGATCGCGGCCCCGCCTCCCCCGAAACCGAAAGGGGACCGGACGCCGCTTTCCTTGGGGGAGCTGATGCTTAGGATCGGCACCGCCGGCTGGGATTACCGGGATTGGGACGGGGTGGTCTATCCCCCGGGTCTCAAGGGCACCGACCGGCTGCGCTTCCTGGCGGGGCTCCTGGACGCGGTGGAGATCAACGTCACCTTCTACCGGCCCGTCACCCCGCGCCTGGCCGAGCGCTGGCTGGCGGCCGTGGCCGACCTGCCTGATTTCCGCTTCACCGCCAAACTCCTCAATATTTTCACCCACGAACGCCGCCTGCCGGAGAAGGAGGTGGGGGAGTTCCAGGAAGGTCTGATGCCCCTGCTTGCCGCCGGGCGGCTGGGGGTGCTCCTGGCCCAGTTTCCTTACTCCTTCCACAACGACGAGCCAAACCGCGCTTATCTGGTGCGTCTGAAGGACATCTTTGGCGCCTTCCCCCTGGCGGTGGAGGTGCGCCACCGCTCCTGGCAGCGCCGGGAGGTGCGGGAGTTCCTCTCCCAGGTGGGGCTGGAATTCGTCAACCTGGACCAGCCCATGGTGTCCTATTCCCTGGGGCGCACCGCCTGGGTCACCGGCCGGCTGGGTTATTTGCGGGCCCACGGTCGCCGCAAAGACGTCTGGTTTGAGTTCGGGGAGGACCGCCAGGCCCGCTACGACTATCTCTACTCCCCGGAGGAGCTCGCGGAGTTGGCGGAGCGCACCCGGGAGCTCCTCACCAAGGCCACGGATGTCTATGTGATTTTCAACAACCACCCCGCCGGCCAGGCGGCGGCCAACGCCCTGGAGCTGAGCCGCCTCCTCCTGGGCCGCCGGCCGCCCCTGCCTTCCTGCCTCCTTGCCGCCTTCCCCCGCCTGGCCCAGCCGGAAAGCCCGCCCTCCCCCCTTGCGCCTCCTGGCTGAAGCTCACCAAGCGGGATGCCGCTTCGGCTGGAAGCAAAATCCCTGAGAGTGCCTCCGCTTGGCCCCCGCGGCGGTTGTCTCCTCCCCCTGGGTTAGGGGACATCCGCCTTGGAGCCAATGGCAGAACCCGAAAGCCGGGTCAGGGTTCTGTCCCTTGCCGGCATTCGCTTATGTCTGGGGCCGATAATTTCCGAATGGATAGTGGATTGGGGGACGCAATTGAAGGGGTTGGTGAACTGGGTCTCCCCGCAGAAAGTTACTGGCGATAAGGCACCAGCACCCGGAGGGGCTCTTTCAGGCCCACGGTTTCAGCAAAATTCTTCAGGCGTTTGCGCATGATAGGGGTGACCTCCTGGCCTTTGGTCACCAGGAGGGTGTCGGTGAGGGTTTCCACATCCTGGTCCAGGATCATGCCGTCCGCCAACTGATGGTGCATCACTTCCTGTACCAGGTAGCGGGCCTCCAGCCAGACCACCGTTTCGAGGGCGGTGAGGACTTCGGGGTCATACCAGCCGGGGCGTTTTTTCAGTTCAAGGACGGCGGCATTTTTCCGGATACCGGCCGCCACCAGGGCATCGAAATCCAGAGCCACCTTCAGGATCCGTCCTCCTAGGGGGATATTTACCCCTTTGCGGTCATCTTTGGGGTTCCCGGACCCATCAAAGCATTTGCCTTGGTAGGCAATAATCTCTGCCACGCTTTCCAGGCGAGGAATCTGGCTGACCAAGTCCGCGGCCACAAAGGGGTGCATCTCGAAGACCTGGAATTCCTCCGGGTCGAGGAGCTGTCCCTGGTAAATCTTTTTCAGGGTGGCTTCCGATAGCATGATGCAGCCGATCTGGGAGAGCATGGCGGCGGTTTCCAGCTGCCAGGTGTCCTTCACCTTCAGCACATAAGCGATCTCCCGGACATAACGAACGATGCGGGAAGCCCGGCCGAAGGCTTCGGGATTGAGCAACGACAGGAGCTGGGTCAGAACCTTGATGCTCCCCCTCAGGGTCTGCTCCAGGAGTTCCTTTTCGGCCCGCACCAAGCGATATTGGGCCAGCCCGCTTTCCAGGGCCCGGGACAAGGTGTCCAGGTCACAGGGCTTGGTGAGGAAGCGAAAGACGTTGCCTTCATTCACCGCTTGGATGGCGGCCTCCACCTCGGCATAGCCGGTGAGCATCATGCGTACCGTGTCCGGGGCCAGCTCCCGCACCCGGGACAGAAACTGGACCCCGTCCATTTTGGGCATGCGCAAGTCCGAGACCACCACGGCGTATGGGCCATTGTGGCGGACCGCCTTCAATCCCTCCTCGGCTCCCTGGGCGGTATCCACCTGAAAGGCTTTGCGCAACTGGCGCTGGACCCCGGCCAGGACATGGGCGTCATCGTCAACGAACAGGACTTTCTCATTCATATTCCCTCTCCCTTTGGAGGAGCTCCCGGCATTTTTTCTGCCAGGCGGGCAGCTCCCCGGCCAAACCGAGGAGATTGAGATAAGCCAGATCCACCACCCTTTGGCTTTTGGCCGCCTCCTCCGATCCAAGCTGATGCTCCAGGGCGTTGGCCACATGCACCGCGGTGAGGGGGGCGAAGCCTGCCGGATGGGCCGAGCCGGGTTCATGGTGAAAGGCCACCGCTTCCACCAGGGGGTGGGAAAAACCCCACAGGGAAAACAGGTAGGCCCCCACTTGGGCGTGGTTGACCTCAAAGACCCGCTGTTCCTCCTCACACCCGGCAATCCCCAGCCCCACGGTGATCTCCAGGACCTGATAGTACTTTTTGGGGAAATTGGCCGCCAGGATTAATTTCCCGGCATCGTGCAGGACCCCGGCCAAAAAGGCGTCGTCTGCTATTTCCCGGGGCTGTTGGGCCAAGAGGGCAATATCCCGGGCCCAGACCCCCACCCGCAGGCTGTGCTTCCATAGCCGGGAGACAGAAAATCCGGGGATGAGGCTTTGGTCAAACTGAGAGAATATCCGGATGGACAACACCAAGGCCCGGATGGTTTCCAGGCCCAATAGCTCCACGGCATATGCGGGATGGGAGACGTGGCGCGGCCGACCGAAAAAGGCTGAATTCACCAGTTGGAGGACTTTGGCAGTCATGCCGATATCCCGGGAAATGATTTCGCCCACCCGGCGCACCGAGGCGGTCTCGGAGCTGAGTTCTTCCAGGATTTCGAGATATAAGTCCGGCAGGCTCGGCAAAGTCTCCATTCCACCTACCAGGAGCAGCAGGGCGTCGTCCCGTAACACGTCCCGCAGCAGCAGGGTGCGGCGGATGGTGGCCTTCAGGGTGTCGGCATCGCAAGGCTTGGTAAGATACTGGTGGGCGGAGCGCACCGACTTCATCACCATTTCCTTGTCCGACTGCCCGGAGAGAATGATGCGCACCACCTCGGGATGCCGTTTTTTCACCTCCTCCAGGAGTTGGGCCCCGTCCATCACCGGCATGCGCATGTCCGTGACCAGGATATCAAAGGGTTCCCGGTCCATGACCTCCAGGGCTTCCCGGCCGCCAGGGGCGAAGGCAGCCTGCCATTCCTGGCGCAACGGATAAAGCAGGCGCCTCAAGCCGGCCAGCACATTGGGGTCATCGTCCACAAAGAGGATTTTGACCGGCATCGCCCCTTCCTCAGCTGCCCAAACGTCCCCGGGGCAAGCGGATGATGAAGGTGGTGCCCTGGCCCACCTCAGTTTCGAAGGTGATGTTGCCTTGGTGTTTCTCCACCACCACCGCATGGGCGATGGCCAGTCCCTGGCCCGTGCCTTTCCCCACTTCCTTGGTGGTGAAGAAGGGATCAAAGATGCGGGAGCGGATCTTCTCCGGGATGCCCGGCCCGGTGTCACGGATCCGGATTTCCACCCACTCCCCGTCGCTGCGGGTGGTTATGGTGATCAGGCCTTTTTCGCCTTTCTGCCGGTCCACCTTTTCGTCGATGGCCTGGGCGGCATTGATGATCAGGTTGAGCAGTACTTGGTTGAATTCATCCGGCAGGCAGGCCACCAAAGGCAGTTCGGGGTCCAGGTCGGTGATCACCTCGGCCACGTATTTCCATTCATTGCGGGCCACGGTGAGGGTATTTTCAATGGCCTTGTTGAGATTGACCGGGGTCTTCTCTTTGGGGCCGGGATGGGAAAAATCTTTCATGGCCCGGACGATCTTGGCCACCCGTTCCACCCCCTCCAGGGTCTGGGCGATGGCTTGGGGAATCTCCGCGGTCAGATACTCCAGGTCCACTTCCTGGCTGAGGCGGGCCACTTGGGCCGCCTGCTCCCGGACATCCCTCCCTTGGTCCAAACCCCTGCGCAATTGCTCGTACTCCTGCAAGCCCAAGAGGTCCCCAAAGGCCTCCTTCAGGAAGCGGGTATTGTCCCCCACAAATTGGATGGGGGTGTTGATTTCATGGGCGATACCGGCGGCCAGCTGGCCGATGGATTCAAGTTTTTGGGCCTGGGCCAGCTGGGCCTCCAGCAGCCGCCGGTCGGTGATGTCCCGGCCCAGCAGGATCATTCCCAGCAGGCGGCCGTCTTCCCCCTGGATCGGACTGAAAGTGAGCCCCAGAAAACCCTCCTTGCCGTCCTCCCGCTGGTAGCGGATGTCTTCCACCCGTACCGGCTGCACCGTCTGCCGGCATTGCTGCCACCCTGAGAGGACCCGGTCCCACTCCCAGGAAAGGGGACAATCCTGCAAGAGACTGCCAGGAATCGGCGGTTGCCCCGACCACAGCAGCTTTTCCGCCTCCGGGTTCCAGTGCCACAGACGGCCTTCGGGGGTGAGGCCGAGCATCATGAAGGGGATGGAGCTAAAAAGTTGTTCAATTTCCTTAGTGGTCCGGCGCAATTCCTCCTCGATCTCCTTGCGGTGAGTGATGTCCAGGATCACCCCCACTAAGCCCCCCACTTGGCCATCGGCCTTGGGGAAGCTGGCTTTATAGAAAATCACCTCCCGGATAGAGCCGTCCCCGGCCTGCACCTGGGCTTCATAAGATTGCTCCCCCAGTCTCTCCAGGAGCCGGCGGTCCATCTCCTCGTATTTCCGGGCCAGCTGCGGCGGAGCCACGTCATACACGGTTTTTCCCAGGAGATCATTCCGGGAGTGCCCCAAAAATTTCTCAAAGGCGCGGTTGCAACCCAGATAGCGGCCGGCCGCATCCTTGTAAAAGATGGGGTTGGGAATGGTGTCCAGCAGGGTCTCCAGGAACAGGAACTGTTCGGTCAGGGCCGCCTCGGCCCTTTTCCTTTCCGTGATATCCCGGATGACATGTACCCCCCCGATCAGGTTGCGATCCTGATCGTACAAAGGGGACAAGGAGATATGAAAATACGACTTCCAGCGGACATCGAACACCTCCACCGAATGCGGCCCCTCGCCGACCTCCAGTCTGGCGAAAGGGCAGTAGGTCGGGGGCGCAGGGGTGCCGTGCACCAGCTCATAGCACTTGCGTCCCTGGGATGTCGCTTTATCCAGACCCATTTTGTCCGCCATGGCCCGGTTGAGCCGGATGATGTTCTGCTCCCGGTCCAGGATGGCAATCATATCCGGGACCGCGTCAAAGGTGAGCTCCCACTCCTCTTTGGCCCGCAGCAGGGCCTCCTGGGCCTGCCGGCGCGCGGCGATCTCCTCAGTTAGCCGTTGATTGGCTTCCTTCGCCTGCTGTATCGCCCGCTTCAGATCGCTCAGGTCTCGGCTGATGCAGACGCTTCCCTCTACCTCCTGGTTTTCATTGCGCAATAAGCTGATGGAGAGTTCGAAGGGGGCCACGGTGCCGTCTTTTTTCCGCAGATGGATCTCATACTGGCGCACTGCACCTTCCCGGCGCAGTTGCTGCAGCATCCTCCCCATCTCTTCCTGGTCGGGGTAAAGGGCGGAATAATGGAGTTTTTTGACTTCTGCAGCAGTATAACCCAGGAGCTCTTCTGCCTTCTTATTCCACCAGACAAAGTACCCCTGCCGGTTGACCACGCCGATGGCTTCGGCTGATTCCTCCAGGACTTTTTCCAGATAAGACTCACCTGCCAGGGTGAAAAGCTCCTTTGTCGCTTTTACATCCGCCTTGCCGGTGGGATGGCAGGAATGTTCTCGTTGCCGGGATTCCCCCTGGCATTTCGCACCGGAGAGTTGCATGAGTCTCGCCTCCCCTGCGACCAGAAGTAATTCACCAGGAGGACCGCAGGGAAATGTGTCCTCCCGGGATTGGCGAGTTTCGTTTTCCCCCGGGACCATGCGCATGCGTCCCCTTGGTCCCATCGGCATTCAGGCCGCAGACCTTTAAGCCGGAAAATGAAATAAGAAAAATGCCCAGGTCGGAAAGGAACGTGAGCGGATGAAAGATGAAAAGGGGGGGGCAGAGAAGCCAAGGAAGAGTGGAGGAGACTGGCCGGTTCACCACCCGGGGGATATTCACCTATATCTCACCTGATTCCTTGATTGCCGCGTTTTCGGAGGGGGCCCTGCACAGGAGGTGCACAGGGAAAAATAAAAGGGGTAGACCTTTATGGCTAACCCCTTGAAATCCTTGGCGCGCCCAGAGAGATTCGAACTCCCGACACACGGATTCGTAGTCCGTTGCTCTATCCAGCTGAGCTATGGGCGCGCATCCGCTGTCCACCTGATAATTTAATCAAATTTTCGCTCCAGGTCAACCCGAAAGCTGAGGGTTCCCGCTTGGCCCCTCCCAGTCCTCTTTGTGGCTGGGCTTTCCGGTGGCCGGTCTTTCCGGATCCGCACGGCCAGCGGGAAAGCCAATGTTACGCCTTATCCGGGCCGAGGAGTATGCGTCTCTCCCTTCCAGGCCGTCGAAGCCAGGCCGGCAACGTTTGGAAACCCGGCCCGGACATGATACATTATCCGCCGAAGAATCTGACTCCCAGGCTCCGGCGGGGAAAATGCGGCTTTTTTGGTTTTGTCCCGCGTGGGGCAGTATTGAGGTGGCACGTGCGCGCGTTGCTGGCATTGGAAGACGGTCTCACCCTGTGGGGCCGGTCCTTCACCGGGCCCGGCGAGGCCAAGGGCGAGGTGGTGTTCAACACCGCCATGACCGGCTATCAGGAGGTCCTCACCGACCCCTCCTACCGGGGCCAGATCGTCACCATGACCTATCCCATGATGGGGAACTACGGGGTCAACCCGGAGGATGTGGAATCCCAGGCCCTCCAGGTGGAGGGCTTCATCATCAAGGAATACCATCGCCACCCCTCCAACTGGCGGGCCAAGAACGACCTGGCCCACTATCTCCGGGCCGCCGGACGGCTGGGGGTGGAGGGTTTGGACACCCGGGCCCTCACCAAGCGGCTGCGCACCGTGGGGGCCATGCGGGGCATCCTCTCCACCGAGGACCTGGACCCGGACCGCCTCGTGCGCCGGGTCAGGGAGGAAGTCCCGGACATGAACGGCCTGGACCTTGTCCCCCAAGTTACATGTGTCGCGCCATATTGGTGGGAGGAAATGGGCGGGAGAGGGGGCCAGGGGTCAGAAACCCCTGCCCCCTCACCCACACCCTCTCCCCCAACCCCGTATGGGGGCTGGGGAGGGGGTGCGGGGGAGGGCGGGGGGACGGTGTTCCCCCGGCCCTCCCCCGCCGCCGACCTCACCGACCTCTGGCGGCAGCGGTCCGGGAGGAAGGTGGTGGTGTATGACTTCGGGGTGAAGTTCAACATCCTGCGGTGTCTCAAGGCCCGGGGCCTGGAGGTGCTGGTGGTGCCGGCGGCCACCCCGGCCGCCGAGGTGCTGGCCCTCGGCCCCGCCGGCATCGTCTTCAGCAACGGTCCCGGCGACCCGGCGGCGGTCACCTATGGCATTGAGAATGTCCGCCGCTGTCTGGGGCAGGTGCCCACCTTCGGCATCTGCCTGGGGCATCAGCTCATGGGGCTGGCCCTGGGGGGGCGGACCTTCAAGCTGAAATTCGGCCACCGGGGGGCCAACCAGCCGGTGAAGAACCGCCTCACCGGCCGGGTGGAGATCACCAGCCAGAACCACGGTTTCGCGGTGGATCTGGCCTCCATCCCCGACCCGGAGGTGGAGCTCACCCACATCAACCTGAACGACCAGACCCTGGAGGGCCTGCGCCACCGGAAGCTGGCGGCCTTTTCGGTGCAGTATCACCCCGAGGCCTCCCCAGGCCCCCACGACGCCAATTATCTCTTTGATGAGTTCGTTAGGGCGATGACAGACTCTTGAGTAGGTCAGTTTTTTAAATTATTGAATAGAAATTTAACCTTGAAAAATTATTTTCTTCTAAACATGGACGAGTCTATTATGTGATTGAGATGTTTCATAATATGCATGAAATAAATACAACACGTGAAAAAAATTTATGAGGAATAGAAATATTTATTCTTTTTGTGATGAATACCATATATAAGGAGGCTAAAATGGCTCGTATTAAAAAACTTATTATAACAGGATACCGTTCTATAGGAGATGCGGTCGAAATAAATTTTCCTGAGGGCAAGCCTCTTATTTTAATAGGTGAAAATAATTCAGGCAAATCAAATATAGTTAAGGCCATCAATCTTGTTTTAGGTCAATTTCATCCTGCGTATCATCAACCAGATGATCACGAATTTTTTGAACGTGACCAAAATAAAAAAATTGAAATTAAAGTAGAGTTTGACCCAGAAGATCGTTATGGTGATAAATATACTGAAGTTGTCTGGAGGTATAATAAGAATTCACCAGAACCACTTCAATATCGTGGAAGATCAGGACAATTATATGGCTCTTCTGATGGTTACATCAGAAGTGAACATCGCGATAGCTGTATATGCGTTTTGGTTGAAGCTGAGCGTAATCTTGCATATCACCTTGGCTATTCTTCAAAGTGGACGATGCTTAGTCGATTAATGCACCGCTTTCATCGTGCCCTTTCCAATGAACCACAGATTAAAAATAATCTTGAAAAGTTATTTTGTGAGATTAAAAATAATTTTTATAATGTTCCACAATTTGGAAATTTTATAATCGAATTACAAAATCAAATGGATAATCTTATAGGTTCAATGACTTATCGACTAAATATCGATTTTGAAGCATATAATCCTGTCAATTTTTTCCACGCTTTACGCTTACAAGCTAAAGAGAATAATGAACCTCGAACTTTGGAGGAAATGGGAACTGGAGAACAGCAATTATTAGCTCTTTGCTTTGCACATGCATATGCCAAGGCATTCCACGGAGGGATTGTTTTTGTAATAGAAGAGCCGGAAGCACACTTGCATCCGCTTGCTCAAAAGTGGCTAGCAAAAAGATTGGATGAATATTGTCAAGATGGTTTACAAATATTGATAACTACTCATAGCCCTTCATTTATTAATATTAATAATTTAGAAGGAATAGTCTGGGTATTTAAAGAAAATGGACAGACTAAAGTAAAACAAATAAATATTAATGACTTAATAGATTATTGCATAAAAACAGGCGTTCCACAAAATAAAATAAGTGAAGTTAGTGTTCTGCCATTCTATAATAGCAATTCAACCACTGAGATTCTTTCAGGGTTTTTCAGCAAGTGCGTAGTTTTAGTTGAGGGGCCAACTGAATCTCTTGCTTTGCCAGTTTATTTATCAAAGTGTGGCTTCGATGTACTTCGGGAAGGGGTTGCAATTATACCAGTGCTTGGAAAAGGGAACTTGGCTAAGTGGGTGCGACTTTTTTCTGTTTATGGTATTCCATGTTATACCATATTCGACAATGATAGTAATGATGATAGGAATAAAAGAAAGAGAGAAGATATTTTAAAAGCCTTAAACATACAAAATCCTGATGAATATTTAATTAGTGAAGACATTTTAATCAATAATGATTTTGCAGTGTTCGGGGTAAATTTTGAAACATCATTAAGGAATATATTTTATGATTATCAAAGATTAGAACAAGATGCTAAAGAAAATGGTATAGAAAGCAAGCCATTTATAGCAAAATGGGTTGCAGAAAAATTAGATATAAATGATGATAAAAACAATAATGGGAAAGAAATAATTGAAAGATTGATTGACGCAATTAAAAGCAAAATTATTTAATAATAAAAAATATCAGTATCATGCCCAAGCGCACGGACATCAAAAAGATCCTTATCATCGGCTCGGGGCCCATTATCATTTCCCAGGCCTGCGAGTTCGATTATTCCGGCACCCAGGCCTGCAAGGCCCTCCGGGAGGAGGGCTACGAGGTGGTGCTCATCAACTCCAACCCGGCCACCATCATGACCGACCCGGAAATGGCCGACCGCACCTACATCGAGCCGATCACTCCGGAGATGGTCATCAAGGTCATCGAGCGGGAGCGCCCCGACGCCCTCCTCCCCACCTTGGGGGGCCAGACCGGCCTCAACACCGCCATCGCGGTGGCCGACGCCGGGGCTTTGGCACGCTATGGGGTGGAGATGATCGGCGCCAACCCCGAGGTCATCCGCAAGGCCGAGGACCGGGAGCTCTTCCGGGACGCCATGACAAAAATCGGCCTCCGGGTGCCCAAAAGCGCCATCGTGCGCACGCTGACGGAAGCCTTGGCCGCGGCCCCGGAGCTGGGCTATCCCATCATCGTGCGCCCCAGCTTCACCTTAGGGGGAACCGGCGGCGGAGTGGCCTACAACATCGAGGACCTGCGGCGCCTGGCGACCGAGGGGCTAGAGGCCAGCATGATCGGCGAGGTCATGCTGGAGGAGTCGGTCCTGGGCTGGAAAGAGTTCGAGCTGGAGGTGATGCGGGACGTCGCCGACAATGTGGTCATCATCTGCTCCATTGAAAACCTGGACCCCATGGGGGTGCACACCGGCGATTCCATCACCGTGGCCCCGGCCCAGACCCTCACCGACCGGGAATACCAGGCCATGCGGGATGCGGCCATCGCCATCATGCGGGAGATCGGGGTGGAGACCGGCGGCAGCAACGTCCAGTTCGCCGTCAATCCCGACAATGGCGACATGGTGGTCATCGAGATGAACCCCCGGGTGTCCCGCTCCAGCGCCTTGGCCTCCAAGGCCACGGGCTTCCCCATCGCCAAGATCGCCGCCAAGCTGGCGGTGGGCTTCACCCTGGACGAGATCCGAAACGACATTACTCAGGAGACCTACGCCAGCTTTGAGCCCACCATCGATTACGTGGTGGTGAAGATTCCCCGCTTTGCCTTCGAGAAATTCCCCGGGGCGGAAGACGTGCTCACCACCTCCATGAAGTCGGTGGGGGAGGTGATGGCCATCGGCCGCACCTTCAAAGAGGCATTGCAGAAGGCGGTGCGCTCCCTGGAGATAGGCCGCTTTGGCTTGGGAGCGGACGGCAAGGACCTCCCGGACCTTCCCCCCGAGGAGCTTCGGGCTGCCCTCATCACCCCCAACTCCCAGCGCCTGTTTTATCTGCGCCAGGCCTTCCGGGACGGCTGGAGTGTAGCGGAGGTGCAGCGCCTCACCCGCATCGACTCCTGGTTCCTGCACCAGATCAAGGAGCTGGTGGAGTTCACCGAAGAGCTGGCCAATTTCGGCACCTTGCTCCGGCAGGGGCGGGCCCAGGAGCATGTGCCCCGGATGCTTCGGCAGGCCAAGGAGTGGGGTTTCTCCGACCGGCAGCTGGCGCACCTGTGGGGCGGCACGGAGGAGCGGATCGCCGGGCTCCGGGCCGAGATGGGGGTGACGCCGGTCTACAAGCTGGTGGACACCTGCGCGGCGGAATTCGAGGCCTATACACCCTATTACTACTCCACCTATGAATGGGAGTGCGAGGCCCGGCCCACGGAGAGGGAGAAGGTGGCCATCCTAGGGGGTGGCCCCAACCGCATCGGCCAGGGGATTGAGTTCGATTACTGCTGCTGCCAGGCTTCCTTTGCCCTCCGGGAGCTGGGGGTGGAGTCCATCATGGTGAACTCCAACCCCGAAACCGTCTCCACCGACTACGACACCTCCGACAAGCTCTTCTTTGAGCCCCTGACCCGAGAGGATGTGCTTCACATTGTGGGGAAGGAAAAGCCCCGGGGGGTGATCTTGCAGTTCGGCGGGCAAACGCCCCTGAACCTGGCGGTGCCCTTGGGGCGGGCCGGGGTGCCCATCCTCGGGACGCCGGCGGATGCCATCGACCGGGCCGAGGACCGGGAGCGCTTCCAGCAGCTTCTGGCCAAGCTGGGCCTGCGCCAGCCGCCCAACGGCACCGCCACCACAGTTCGCCAGGCCCTGGCCGTGGCCCACGACATCGGCTACCCGGTTCTGGTTCGGCCCTCGTACGTGCTGGGCGGCCGGGCCATGCAGGTGGTGTCCGAGGATCAGGCCCTCATCAATTTCATGAACTGGGCCCTTCTGGCCTCGCCGGAGCACCCGGTGCTCATCGACAAGTTCCTGGAGGATGCCATCGAGGTGGACGTGGACGCCATCAGCGACGGCACCGCCACCATCGTCGGCGGCCTCATGGAGCACATCGAGGAGGCGGGGATTCACTCCGGGGATTCGGCCTGTGTCTTGCCGCCCTATTCCCTCAGCCGGGAGCTCATCGAGGAGATCAAGCGCCAGACCCGGGCCCTGGCGGCGGAACTGGGGGTGGTGGGCCTGATGAACATCCAGTTCGCCGTCAAAGGCAATCATGTCTATGTGCTGGAAGTAAATCCCCGGGCCAGCCGCACCGTGCCCTTTGTCTCCAAGGCCACGGGCGTGCCTCTGGCCAAGCTGGCCACCAAGGTGATGCTGGGCCACTCCTTAAAGGAGCTGGGCCTCACCCGGGAGGTGGAGCCGCCGTATTTCGCCGTGAAGGAGTCAGTCTTCCCCTTCCGGCGCTTCCCCGGGGTGGACCCGCTCCTGGGTCCGGAGATGCGCTCCACCGGCGAGGTCATGGGCCTGGACCCCGACTTCGGCCTGGCCTACGCCAAGGCGCAACTGGCGGCCAGCCAGGTGCTGCCCCGGGCCGGCGGCGTGCTCTTCTCCGTCAAGGACCCGGACAAACCCCACCTGGTGGAGCTGGCCCGGGGCTTTCAGGACCTGGGCTTCTCGCTTCTGGCCACCCGGGGGACCGCCGCCTGCCTGGCGGACCACGGCCTCCCGGTCCAGCCGGTGCACAAGGTGCGGGAGGGCCGGCCCCACATCATCGACCGCATCAAGAGCCGGGAGGTGGCCCTGGTGGTGAACACCCCCCGGGGCCGCTATACCCCGTCGGATTCCTACTCCATCCGGCGGGCCGCGCTGGAGTACAACGTGCCCTACACCACCACCCTGGCCGCGGCCAAGGCCACCCTGGCGGCAATCCGGGCCTTGGCGGAAGGCAAGCTCCCGGTGCGGAGCCTCCAGGAATACCACGCCTGGCTTGGGGAAAGCGCCTAACATAAATGGGAGCGGAGGCCAGGGAGCAGCGGCCCCCTGCACCCTCTCTCAGACCCTCTCCCCCAAATCTCATAAAGAGGGTGAGGGGAGGAGGGAAGGAGCCCCACCGGCCCCCTCGGTCACGTATATCTGGCCAGTCGTTACTGATGCAGGTTGGAGTTGGGCCGGGCTTCCCTGGCCGGGAAGTAGGCGTTGGTGACGTACTGGGAGACCATGCGCTGGGTGTTGAAAAAGGAGCCGTTTAAGGCGATGGCGGAGCGGCGCACTTTGATATAGGCCTCGGGCTTGCCGTAATACAGCGGCAATACCAGGCGCTCCAGCTTGTCATACAAGGAGGCGGCCTCGGCGGCGTAATCGCCCTCCACCCCCACCTCATCCCCGATGGCCCAGCCGGTGACATGTTCGATGTGGCCCTCCACCCACCAGCCGTCCAGGATGCTGAGGCTGGGGATGCCATTTAAGGCCGCTTTCATGCCGCTGGTGCCGGAGGCCTCCTGGGGCCGCAAGGGCGTGTTGAGCCAGAGATCCACCCCGGCGCACAGCAGTTTGGCCAGCCCCATGTCGTAATTCTCCAGATAGATGACCGGGATGGCATCCTGGAGGGCCTGGGCCGCCTGAAAGACCCGGCGGATCATCTCCTTCCCCCCTTCGTCCCGGGGGTGGGCCTTGCCGCCGTACAGCACCTGGAATTTGCCCACCCGGCGGGCGATGTCCCGGAGGCGCTCCAGGTCGGAGAAGAGCAGGTCCGGCCGCTTGTAGGTGGTGGCCCGGCGGGCAAAGCCGATGGTCAGGGTCTGCTCGCTCAGCCTAATACCGGTGCGCCGCTCCACCTCCGCCAACAGCTCCTGCTTGGCCTGGGCGTGGGCCTGGGCGATCTCATGGAGCGAGATCCCCAGGGCATACCGGAGATAGAAATTGTCCCGGCGCCATTCCGGGATGCGCCGGTCATAGAGGGCGGCGAAGGGGGCCGAGGTCCAGGTCACCGCGTGCACCCCGTTGGTGATGGCATCCACCGGGTAGCCCGGGAACATGCCGGTGGAGATCTCCCCGTGGCGCATGGCCACCCCGTTGATGTAGCGGGCGAAGCGCAGGGCCAGGTAGGTCATGTTGAGATTGCCGTTGACGCAGCAGTGCGTCTCCGCCAGGAGGTGGGCCCGTTTCGTTCCCAGAACCTGTTCCACCAGCTCCCAGGAGAACTGGTCATGGCCCGCCGGCACCGGAGTGTGGGTAGTGAAGACGCATTGGCGCCGGACCGCCTCCACCAGCTCCTCGGTGGCCGCCTCCCGCTGCACCTCCTCCAGCCGGGCCTCCAAAAGCGACAGGGTGAGCAAGGCGGAGTGGCCTTCATTCAGGTGGTAGATCAGCCGGTTTTCCGGGAACAGCTCCTTTAAGAGCGCCATGCCGCCCATGCCCAGGACCACCTCCTGGCAGAGGCGATAGCGGGCATCGCCGCCGTAGAGATGGTCGGTGAGGCTCTGGTCATAGGGGGAATTCTCCGGCAGGGCGGTGTCCAACAGAAAGACGGGCACCCGATGGCCGCCCAGGCCCTCGATCTGGTAGCTCCAGGCCCTAACCAGCACCTGACGGCCCTCGATGGTGAGCTGGATGCGCTGCGGCAGGGGTTCCAGGGTCTCCTCGGGCTGCCAGCGGTCGGGGTGCTCCCGCTGGTTGCCCGCCCCGTCCAGCTCCTGGCGGAAGTAGCCCTGGCGATGCACCAGGGTGACCCCCACCATGGGCACCCCCAGGTCCGCCGCCGAGCGCAGGGTGTCCCCCGCCAGAATCCCCAGGCCCCCGGCATAGGTGGGGATGTGGGACTCCAGGCCGATCTCCATGGAGAAGTAGGCGATCAACGGCAGCTTTTCCATCGGCACCCCCAGTGCGGGAGGGATTGGGGGAGGAGCCAGGGCCGAGAGCCCCTGCCCCGCTCCCTTGCTTTTCCCCCAAGCCCTCAAAAAGGTGAACGGGATGGAGGGGAGGGCAGAAAAGCACTGTTTTGGCTCCCGGCCCCCCGCAAATATTTATCTTTGTACCATAAACCTAGGTCAACTGCCGTCTTTTTCGGTTCCGGCGCCCGCCATAAAAAAGCCCGGCCGCTTGCGGCCGGGCCCAGGAGGAGGCAGCCAGGTTCAGCTCAGGAAAGGCGGTATTTATCGGCGAAGAGCAGGTATTCCCGCTCGCCGGTCCGGAGGACCTCCAGGGTCTTCACCCCTTTCTGGCCGTCTTTGGTGGTGAAGTGGATGACAAACTCCAGGCTGAAGGTGGTACCGCCCATAACCGGCCGGATTTCCACCTCATCGATGTGATAGGCCTTGTCGTGGAAATAGCCCTCAAAGCCGGAGAGGTTGTAAAGGAGCTCGCCGTAGACGTAGTCCAGGTTGCCCTGGTCCCGGTGGGTGTACGGCCGGCGGGGGGCGGCCACGTCGCTCACCGGGAGCTCCGCCAGGTAATCCTTGATTTCCTGGCAGTCCATAAAGGTGTGGCCGGCCCAGATGTGGCCGGCGTGCCGGTATTTCTCCACAAAAGCCGCCTTCCGGGCGTCGTCCATGAGTGACCTCGCTAGTAAGAACCTCAGGGGCAAAGCTTTGCCCGCCTTCCCTACCCTACCCGAGGGGCCCCGCCCCTGTCAAGGGGCATTCGTGAAAAATCTCCCAAGCAAATGAGGGGTCTGCTCTCCCGGCACCCCCACGCTGGAGCGGGCCACCTATTCCGGAGGCTTGGCGGTTTTCCACCAAGAGCGGGGCGCACTCTCCTCTGGCTTTTAGCGTGAGGCAGGCAGGCTCGCGTTCTCTCTCGCATCACAAAGAAAACTTCCAAAAGAGCCAGGCTTGTGAAAACCAGGCCTTTTTGTCTTCTTTCGGAAGAAGGGCAGGGGCTTGCGTATCAGTTCTGGGGGGTTTATTCAAGACCTTGAAGCCCTTGGTCTGGAGACCTGGAGAGCGGGCGGTTGGTGAGGAGGCGATGGCGGGGGGTCTCCAAAAGCACCCAGGCGGGCTCAGGGGAGGGGATTTCCACCTGAAGGAGCAGAAAGACCCGGGCCGGGGAATGCCATACCTGCAGGAGCCGGGCCTCCGTCAGAAAGAGCTCCGGGGTGTCCCCCCGCTGCCAGCCGTAGAGGAGGTCGCCCTCGGTGGCCCGATGCATCTCGGTGCGCCGGCCGGTGTAAAAAGTGACCCCGCCCATGTCCTCATAGGTGCCGGCGACAATCAGGCGGGCACCCTCCTCCCAGTGTTGCTCAATGAGGCGTGCCGCCTCCTTCTGGGAGCGGTCCCGGGAGACCAGGTGGGTGCCCTGCTCCAGGGCGTAAGCCGCAGGGAAGGCGGCCAGCACCCAGATGAGCACGGCCACCTCCGGCCGGCGGCGCCAGGCGGCCGCCGCGCCCCCGATCCCCGCCAGCAGCCAGGCGGCGGCAAAGGGGAGGGCCAGGCCTTCGGCCTCCCGGGCAAAGAAGAAGCCCTGCTCCGGGTGTTTGGTGAAATACTCCCGGTAATAGCCGTCCAGGGTCATCACCAAATAGGTGATCTCGCCGGTGATGTCAGGGTGGAAGACGTAAAGCCCTCCCACCAAAGCCCCCAGAATCCCGAGGAGCAGAGAGGGGAGGCCCAGGGCTAGGCGGCCGCGCCCCTGTTCCTGCAGAGCCAGCACATAGCCGGCCAGCGCCACGGCCAAGGCAGGGTAGGCAGGATGACCGTAATATTCCAGGCGGCAACGGGAAAGGGTGAAAAACCCCAGGATCAGGACGGCATAGATCAGGGGCAAGGTGGCATGGGCCGGAGGCCGCCTCAGGAGGCCGGGAAGGAGCAGGGACCACGGGAAAAACCAGAGGGCGGCGGCCGCCCAGAAGGCGGGAATGGAAAGCCGTTCATAATCCAGGGGCACTCTCAGATTTAGAAACCGGTAAATGTGTTCGTTCAAAAGATAGTAGGGCACAAAATCCGAGTCCCGCCAGGCCAGGGCCAGATGCCAGGGAAGGAAGACCACGGCCACCACCGCCAGCCCCAGTCCCGGGCGCAGCCGCCGCCAGGAAGAGCCCTGCCGATGCCACAGAGCGGCCACCCCCGCGGTGGCCAACGGGAACACCAAACCGATGAGCCCTTTGGTGAGGGCCGCCAGAGCGGCTCCCAGCCAGAAAAGGCAAGGCCCCCAGAAACGGGAGCCCTCTTCCTCTTCCCGGGGAAAGAGGCGCGCCAGGCCCAAAAGGGAGAGGCTGAGGCCGAAGGTGAGGAGGGCGTCCAAAGAGACGAAACGGCCCAGGTGGTAGGCGGCGGGGGTGGTGAGAAAGATGAGGGCGGCCAGCCAGGCGCCCCTGAGTCCCCACAAGGTGAATCCCAAAAAGAAAACCACCGCCACCGTGCCCACGTAGGCCAAGGCGGCGGGAAAGCGGGCGGCGAATTCATTCACCCCGAAGACCAGGTAACTCCCGGCCACGGCCCAATACATGAGGGGCGGCTTTTCGTAATACCGCACCCCGTTGAGCCGGGGCACCAGGTAATCCCCCCGCTCCACCATCTCTTTGGCGATGAGGGCCACCCGCACCTCCCCGGCGCTGTACAGGGGACGCCGGCCCAGCCCCGGGAAGGCCAGGAATGCGGCTAACAGCAGGCAAACCAGGAGGGCGGGAGCGGGGCGGGTCACGGCGGGAAGACTGATTTCCGGGTCAGGGTGCGGCGGTTTGCAGGCGGGGGAACGCAGCGGTTTGCCACCCCGGAGGCCACCGTTTCCCGTGACCGGGGGCCGTTTCCGGGAGAGGTCACAAAGCCTCCATTACCTGGGGCCAGATGCGGCCCGCAGGGCCCCGAAGGAAGTAGTCTGTCACCGTGCGGGTGAGGAGGGTATGATCCAGGTTATTTTCCAGGATCACGGCGCCGGCCTCCTTGGCCGTCAGCGGCAGAAAGGAGGCGGGGGCCACCTCCCCGGAAGTGCCGATGATGATCAAGAGATCGCAGGTGGAGACCAGTTCGTACGCCGCTTCCTGAGCCGCGGCCGGGATGGGCTCGCCGAAGAAGACCACATCCGGCTTGATGAGGCCGCCGCAGTGGCAATAGAGGGGCAGCCGGGAGAAATCCAGGGCGGCCCGCTCCCAGCGGCCGCGGCAGCCCAGGCAGACAAAGCGCAGGGCATTGCCATGGTATTCCACCACGTTTTGGCTGCCCGCCGCCTGGTGCAGGTTATCCACATTCTGGGTAATGACGCCCGCAAGTTTCCCCCGGGCTTCCAGCTCCGCCAGGGCCAGATGGGCCGGGTTGGGCCGGGCAGCCAGGATGACCGCCTCCATCTCCTGGAGCATGGTCCAGACCTTGGCGGGATGGCGCCGAAAGGCCTGGATGGTGGCGAACTCCCGGGGATCAAAGCGCTCCCAGAGGCCCCCTTTGCTGCGGAAGTCCGGGATACCGGACTCCACCGAGATGCCGGCGCCGGTGAGGGCCACCGCCCGGCGGCTTTCCCGGATGAGCCTAGCAGCTTCCGGAGGAGTGATCTCCTGCATGACGGATCCTTTTGTGCACCGCGGCGGTTTTTTAAGGTTTTCCTGGCTCTCTTGCCCCTGTTGGCTGGGGGCGGGGCGCCTTTTCCTGGCCTGCTTCAGCGCGGGCGGGCCGGCATCTCGGCCAGGGCCCGCTGCAGCTTGAGGCTTTTCCGGATATCCCGGGCTCCCAGCCAGATGAGGATGGCGGCGAAGATCACCCGGAGGGTGCTCTCGGAGAGCCAATGGGCCAGGGTGGCGCCGGCATATGTCCCCGCAATGATGCCCACAATCAACCCCGGAACGATGGCAGTCACCACATTGCCCAGACGCCAGTGGGTGTAAGCACCGGAGGCCCCGGCGGGCACCATGGCCAGAAGGGAGGTTCCCTGGGCCAGGTGCTGGCTGAAGCCCAACAAGAGCACCATGGCCGGCACCATGAGCGACCCCCCGCCCACCCCCATGAGCCCGGCAAAGAACCCCGCCACCACGCCGCTGGCCAAAAGAATAATCACCCGGGCCCAGCCCGTGGCGCTGCCGGAATACTGGGCGTAGTAGGGCTTCAGCACCAAGAGCAGGGCCACCAGGATGAGGAAGGCCCCGAAGGCCCCCTTAAGCTGCCACTCGGGGAGAGAGTGGGCAAAGAGCGCCCCCAGGGAGGCGCAGCCGATGGCGGTGGCGGCCAAGAGCACCGCAGCGGCCACGTCCACGGTGCCGTGGAGCCAGTAGGTGACAGCGCCGGTCAGCCCGGTGAACACCAGGGCCGCCAGGCTGGTGCCGTGGGCCTGGTGCTGGTTGAGGCCGTAAAACCGGGTCATGAGGGGAATCATGATGACGCCGCCCCCCAAACCCACCAAACCGCCGAAGGCGCCGGAGACCAGACCGATGAGCAGACTTTTGCCTTTATGCACCGCTCTGTCCTCTTATCTCAGGTGAAAAGAAGGGGGAGAGGGGTCCAGGGGTCGCACGCCCCTGCCCCCTCTCCCACGCCCTCTCCCCCCCACCCCTTGTAAAAGTAGGGAAGGGAGTCTGGGCGCAAGACGCGGGAGCCACTCCGGCCCTGCCGTCGTCAGCCCACCCGCACCCGGGCGTCCAGGGTGAGGATGCCTTTGGCCCCGGGGAAGACCCGGACGGGATTGAGGTCCACCTCCTGCACCTGGGGGAACTGCACCATGAAACAGCTCAAAGTGGCCAGCGCCCGGCTGAGGAAGTCCAGATCCGCCGGGGGCCGGCCCCGGACGCCGGAGATGATGCGGCCCATGCGGGTTTCCAGGATCACGGCCCGGGCCTCGGCGGGGTCGATGGGGGCCACCCGAAGGGCCAGATCCTCCAGCACCTCGGTCCAGATGCCACCGGCGCCGAAGACCACCACCGGGCCGAAGTTGGGATCCCGGCGGGCCCCCAGGATGACCTCCTCGCCGCCCTCCACCTGGGGCATGACCAGCACCTGCCAGGCCTCACCGGCGGGGACATGCTGCGCCGCCGCCTCCGCCAGGCGCTGGAACCCCCGGGTGACCTCCTCCTGGGTGTTCAGGTTCAGGAGCACGCCGCCGGCTTCGGTCTTGTGCACCAGGGAAGGGGCAGAGAGCTTCAGGCATACCGGGTAACCCAGGTCCCCGGCGGCCACCAGGGCTTCGTAGCCGGTGGTGGCCACCTGCCAGCCGGCCACCGGGATTCCCAGGCTGGCCACCAGCTCCAGGGCCGCGGGCAGGGGGAGAAAGCCCCCGGGCCCCGGCTCCGCCAGCGCCGCCACCACCCGCTCCCACTGGCAGCGGGGCACGTATTCCTGGGGCGGGGCGGGGCGCTGGGCCAGGAAGCGGCTGTAGGCCAGCCCCCGGATGGCCTGCCCCGGAAAATGATAGACCGGGAAGCGCAATTCCTCCCGGATATAATCCTCCTCCTCCAGGGAGGCGCACACCGTGATGGCCAGGGGCTTGCCCGCGGCCTTGGATTCCTCAATCATGGTGCGCACCATGCGCCGGGCATCCTCCCGCTCCGGATCATAGACCGGACCGTAATTGAGGAGCACCGCGTCCACCTCCGGGTCCCGGCAGAGCTCCCGCATCACCTGGGAATAGACGGAAAAATCAAAGATATCGCCCAGATCCACCGGGTTGGTGGTCTTGATGATCTTGGAACGGGAGCTCTCATGGATGAAATCGGCCAGCTTGGGCTTTAAAGGTGGCAGTTTGAACCCCCACTGGCGGCAGGCGAAGGCGGCGATGACCGCCTCCCCGCCGCTGCGGGACAGCACCACCACCCGATCGCCCTTGACCGGCGGCTGGGAGACCATCTTGGCGGCCACCACCACCTCGGCCTGGCTTTTCAGGCGCAGAATCCCGGCCTGGCGGCAGGCCGCCTCCACCACCCGCTCATCGGAGGCCAACGAGGCGGTATGGGACAGGGCGATGGCCTGGGTCTCCTCCCCCACGTTGGCGAGCTGCAGGAAGATGGGCTTGGTGGCGCCCCGGGCCACCTCCAGAAGCCGCCGGCCGTCGGTGAGGCCCTCGAGATAGAGATAGACGGCGTCGGTGCCGGGGTCTGACAGGAAATACTCCAGCACCTCGTTTTCCGCCACGTCCAGTTTGTTCCCCAGGCTGAGGAATTTGTTGACCCCCAGGCCCTCCCGGTCCAGCCAGGCCAGCATGTGCAGCCCCACGCCGCCACTTTGGGAAATGACGGAGATGCGTCCCAGGCGGGGCGGGGTGAGCTGGGAGAAGGGGAGCGACAGGCCCACCTCCATGTTGAGGGTGCCGATGCCGTTGGGGCCCACCAGGCGGATGCCAAAGCGGCGGATGAGCTCCCGGATCTCGTCCTCCAGGGCCCGGCCCTGCTCCCCCAGCTCGGCGAAGCCGCCGGATTCCACCACCACATGGGTGATGCCCAGCTGGCCGCAGTCCGCCACCACCTGGGGCACAAAGCGGGCCGGAGTGAGGATGACGGCCAGGTCCACCACCTCAGGCAACTGGTGGATATGGGTGAGGATAGGGATGCCGTGGATGGCGCCCCCCCGTGGACCCACCGGGTAGATCTTGCCGCGGTAACCGGCGGCCAACAGGTTGCCCACAATGCCCTTGGCCAGGTTGGCGGGATTTTCCGACACCCCCACCACTGCCACGCTCTTGGGATAAAAGAATTTCTCCATCATCACTCCGGATCTTCCTGATATAATGGCTGTACTGCCCGTGGATGTCCTCTCGGCCACACCCAATGAGGGTATTTTACCTGTAACGCCGGCTGGGGGAAAGAGGAGGGCAGGGCCAGCTTTTGGTTATCATAGACCCCAGGGGCCGGAAACGGGAGAGCCCCCTGCCATTGGGCGGCGGAAATCCTGAGGACACGCGGGGAAACAGCCAAGGGAAGGGAGGAAGCCCGGGTGCTTGACACACCTCGGGTGGGAACTGATGCCCTACGAGCTCTGCAGTGAGGTCAATGCGGCCTTCTGGGAAGAGCTGGCGCAGGCGGCCCCCCAGGAGCTCTGCCGGCGCAGCGGCGCCCGCTGTGTGCCCGAGGGCTATCTCCTCCCTTTTCTCAATCGGGAGCTCACGCTGCTCCCCCGGGAGCGCCGGCTCCTGGACCCGGCCCGCCCGGAGACCGATCCCGGCTTTCGCCTCTGTCTTACTTCTCTTTTGTACCTGCTGAAGGTGGACCCGGCCGCCTTGGGGCCGCCGGTGAGCCCCCTGGAGCTGGCCGGGGGGGCCACCTTCTTTAGGGGCCAGCACGGCTTGCCCCACGCCGCCCTGGAAAACCGCTTCGGTGAGGATCCGGAGGCGCTCCTGGCCGCCGGCCGGCGCCTGGGGGGCGAGGTCCGGCCCGCCGGCGATGCCGCCCTGGCCTTCCAGGTCTTTCCGGGCCTATGGGTGGAGGTGGTCCTGTGGCGGGGGGATGAGGAATTTCCACCCCAGGCCTCCTTTGCGGTGCCGGCCCATCTGGACCGCTTCTGGCACCTGGACGCGGTCTGGGGCCTCCTCAATCTGGTGGTGCAGGAACTGATAGCCGCGGCCTCAAAACACGCCTGAGGATCGCCCGTCGTCCCAGGGGGGAAAGGAACCTGTAATGGAACACCGCAGCACTGAGCTTTCAGGCAGAGACGACAGGCAATGACCCCGGCCCCCCTCCCAGCCCGGCAAATTATAGAAGGGGTTCGCAGAGACGAAGGTAATTGGGACTCCCCTGACACATCCATTCACACTATTCTCACCACCGAGGAGCGCTGTCATGTATAAGCGAGCCAGCCTCACCCTCATCCTCATCCTGGCCCTGGCCGTGGCGCCGGGGCCGTGGCCGGCCCGGGCGGAGCAGCCCCTGCGGCCGGCGGGTCATCTCACTTTCAAAATCACCTCCGTGGGCCTGGGGGTGGGCGCCAGCTGGGGCCGGGGCACCCTCACCTTCCGGGGCCGCAATTACCCCCTGCGGGTAGAGGGCCTGGATCTGGCCAAGGTGGGAGTGACGGAGCTGGAGGCAACCGGCCGGGTCTTCAATATCAACCGGCCCGAGGAGATCTACGGCACTTACAACCAGATGTCCGCCGGGGTGGCGGTAGTGGGCGGCATCCAGGGGATTGCCCTCCGGAATTCCCGGGGGGTGATCATTGATCTCAACGCCACCCAGCGGGGGCTGGGCGCCAACCTGGGCATCGGCACCCTGGAGATCAAGCCCCGCTAGGGGAGGCTTTCCCCTTGCCTCAGGGGCATACGGCTCCGGCGGCGCCTTCCTGGAGGGCGCAGGAGACTCGACCGCGACCTATATGACTGCTCCTCTTCTGGAAACCCGGGATCTGTGGCGCACCTTCCGGCTGGCCGGGCCTTGGGGCCGGGGCCCGGAACTCACCGCGGTGGCTGGGGTG
Organism: Desulfobaccales bacterium; assembly: GCA_037481655.1. NCBI lineage: Bacteria > Pseudomonadati > Thermodesulfobacteriota > Desulfobaccia > Desulfobaccales > Desulfobaccales bacterium. The sequence continues at coordinate 33,779 of JBBFLF010000025.1, forward strand.
AGCCTCGCCCTCACCGAGGGGGAGACCTTCGGGCTGGTGGGGGAGTCGGGGTGCGGCAAATCCACCCTGGCCCGCCTCATCCTGGCCCTTTTGCCGCCCAGCCGGGGGGAGATCCGCTTTGCCGGGCGAAACCTTCTCACCCTGAACAAGGCCGAGCTCAAGGCGGTGCGGCGCCAGATGCAGATCATCTTCCAGGACCCTTACTCCTCCCTCAATCCCCGGATGACGGTGGCCCGCATCCTGGAAGAGCCGTACCTCATCCACGGGCTGGGGACGAAGGCGGAGCGCCGGGCCTGGGTGGCGGAACTCCTGGAGGAGGTAGGGCTGGCCCCGGAGCACGCCCAGCGCTATCCCCATGAATTCTCCGGCGGCCAGCGCCAACGGCTGGGGATCGCCCGGGCTCTGGCTCTCCGGCCCCGGCTCATGGTGGCGGATGAGCCGGTAAGCTCCCTGGACGTCTCCATCCAAGCCCAGATCCTCAATCTCCTGGCGGAACTGCAGGCCCGCCATGGTCTCACCTACCTTTTCATCTCCCATGACTTGAGCGTCATCTCCCAGGTCTGCACCCGGGTGGGGGTGATGTATCTGGGGCGGCTGGTGGAGGTGGCCACCCGGGCGGAACTGGCCCGGGGCTACCTGCATCCCTACACCCAGGCCTTGCTGCAGGCGGTGCCGCTGCCGGACCCGGACCTGCCGTATATGCCGCCGGTCCTGCGGGGGGACCCGCCCTCGCCTTTGGCGGTGCCCTCGGGCTGCCCTTTCCATCCCCGCTGCCCCGAGGCCCGGCTGCCCCGCTGCCAGGTGGAGGTGCCGGCCCTCCGGGAGATTGCGCCGGGCCACCAGGTGGCCTGCCACTTCCGGTGATGAGCCTGCGCCTGCCCCATCTGGAGCCCCCACCCTGGCTCTACACCCTGCTCAGCCGGGGTTTTGTCATGCAGAACATCCACGGCCGCTTCGCCCTGGACCTGGCGGGGTTCCTGCCTCCGGGGGCCAGGCTCCTGGATGTGGGCACCGGCCCCGGCTTTCTCCTCAAGGCCCTGGCGCGCCTGCGGCCCGATGTCCAGCTCACCGGCCTGGACCTGTCTTACAAAATGCTATGGCACAGCCGCCGGGTGCTGGCCGGAGTGGAGGGTCGCCCCGGCTCCCGGCTGGTGCAGGCCGACGCCCAGGCGCTCCCCTTTGGCCCCCGCACCTTCGACGTGGTGGTGGCCACCTTCAGCCTCCACATCTGGCCGGAGCCGGCCAAAGGGGTGGCGGAATGCGCCCGGGTGCTCAAGCCCCGGGGCTGGGGCCTCATCTATGAGCTGCAGCGGGAGGCCACCCGCTCAGGGACCAAGGCCCTGGCCCGCCAGCTGGGGCTCCCCGCCTGGCTCCTCTACCCGGGCTTCCGTCTCCTCAGCCTGCAGCATGCCCTGAGGGCCGAGGAGCTCAAGGATATCGCCGTCCAGGCCGGGCTCTCCCGGGCTCGGGTGCGGCCGGTGCACCAGGTCTTCTGGCGGTTGGAGTTTGAGGCGCCAGGGGCAGCCTGAGCAGTCTTCAAGAACAGACCTCCTTTTTCTCCTTATTTCCGGCTATTTCCCTCCGGCACTGCTTGCAGCGTTTTCAACAGCACGTATTGAGGGAAGGGCTTTGGGTGGCTTTCTCACCTCCCGCCCAAAATCCCCCCTCCTCCTTAAGGGGTTGGGGGAGGGGGCGCGGGGGAGGGGGCAGGGGGCTGCGCTCCCTGGCCCTCTCCCCCACCGGTATGTGCTGCGGTTG
>JBBFLF010000026.1 GCA_037481655.1 Desulfobaccales bacterium
CTAAGGGGCGGTGGCCCCTTACCCCCTCCCCCAAGCCCCCACCCCCAATCCCTTATCGGGGTTGGGAGAGAGCCACTGCTCCCCGGCCTCCCCCGTAATTACCGCCGGAAGAATCGGGCCAGTTGCCGGCCGTAGAAGTCCTTGGCGTCCTCGTCGCTGGGAGGACTGAAGGTGGCGGCCCCTTTGCCTTCCGGCCGCCTTTTGGTGACGATGCCCTTTTCCCCGAAGAGCTTGAGGGCGTTCTGGAAGTTGGCCTCGGAGATGGCCTCGGAGCGCTCCACCTCCCCCAGCTTGTAGAGCTTCTGGCCGATATTGAAGATGCGCTTCAGGAATTCCTTTTCGCTCCGGGGCTTTTTCTGCAGGTATTTGATGGAGCGAAAGACAATCCAATAAGATTCCAGGTAGTTGTAGAGCAGATTGGCGAAGTAGGCCAGCTCCCGCAAGCCCGCGGCGGACAGGGCGTAACGCTCACCCGCGGCGTCCAACGGCACCACCACCTCCCGGGCGCTCAAATACTCCAGCACCTCATCCACCTGGCGCTCCGGATCCAGTTCCTCGTAAATGAACTCATACTTGAACAGATCCTGCAGGAAGCGCAGGTCTTCCACCACCTGCCGGCGGTCAAAGTCCACCCCCTGCCCGGAGAGGATGGAGAGCGCGGCCATGGAGGCGGGCAGGAAGAAATGGATGATGTTGTTCTTGTAATACTCCAGGAGGGGCCGCTTGGTTTCGTCGATGCTGTAGCCCCCCAGCCCCAGCTCGTCGGTGAGACCCTCCTCCTGCTCAATACGGGTGATGAGCTTGCGGGCTTCGCACAGGGCCAGGGTCTCCTCCACCGCCTGGGGCAGGTTGTCCAGGGAGTCGGCCCGGCGCACGCCTTTGGCCACGAGGTAACTGTGCAGGGTCTGGATGATGCGGTAGAGCTCCCGCCGGTAGACGCCTTTCCTTGGGTAGGTGAGCAAAGCGGCGCACACCAGGGAAAAGGGGGTGACCACCGACACCTGATTGATGGCCTGGACGATGCGGAAGGAGAGCTCCAGGCTCAGGTGCCGCAGGGCCTCCCCGTTGGTGAGATCCACCTCCGGGTGCTCCGCCAAGTACGCCTTGAGGGAAATGGGAGCGCTGAACTGGATGTAGGCCCGGCCATAGCGCCGCTTGAGGAACTTGCGGGCCTTCACCAACTGGCCCACCGACTCCGCCTCCTTGGCTTTGCCTTCCAGTTCCTGCAGGTAGGCCTTCTCCTCCAGGACCTGGTCGTAGCCGATGAAAGTGGGCACCAGGATGAGGTCCGGGGCCGCTCCTTCCTTAAAGGTGCGGATCACCATGTTCATCAGGCCCATCTTGGGGAGGACCAGCTTGCCGGTGCGGGAGCGCCCCCCTTCAATAAAAAACTCCAGGTTGTGGCCGGTCTTCACCAGGGCCTTGAGGTAGGTATAGAGGACCTCGGCATAGAGTTTGGCCCCGTGGAAGCGCCGCCGGATGAAGAAGGCCCCGGAGTTGCGGAAGATCCAGGACATGGGCCAGAAGGCCAGATTTTTCCCGGCGGCGATGCGGGGCGGCGCCACATGGTGGTGATAGATCTGGTGGTTGAGGAGCAGGTAGTCCAGGTGGCTCTTGTGGCAGGGCACGAAGACCAGGTTGCCCTGCTCCCGGGCCCGGCGCACCGGCTCGAAGCCCTCTTCATCAAAGACCACGCCGGTGAACAGGTTCTGGGTGAGCCAGGTGACGGCCCGGTCCATGAGCCCCATGAGGAGGGCGTTGTTATCCGAGGAGATCTCCCAGAAATAGTCCTGGGCCGTCTTTTTCACCTTGGAGAGCTTCTTTTTCTCCGCCTCCGCCAGGTGCTCCATGAACTGAGTAAGGCCGGGATCGGTGAGGGTGAGCTCCAGGAATTCCTCCCGGGATTTGATCACCGGCCCCATGACCACCCGTTTTTTAAGGTCAATGCGGGCGATGAGTTCCCGCCGCAGTTCCTGGGCCACCTGACCGAGCTGCGCCTCCCCCGGATGGGCGGCCAGCACCTCCCGCAGGTTGATGGGATCCCCCATCTCCACCACGGCCTTTTTGGCTTTGACAAAGCACAGGGCCAGCTTCCGGAGCCTCCCCGGGTTCTCCCGGTCGCCGAAGAAGAGGTCCAGCAGCCCCTTGTCCTCCCGGGCCGGATCCCGGCTCAGCATCACCACCTGGGGCACCACGAAGATGGGGAAATCCAGCTCCCCCTGCAGCTCCAGCAGATGCCTTAAGGGGTCCTCCCGGGGCTTGAGGAAGCGCTGCCGGAAGCCCACGGAGTCCACCAGAAAGAGCAGCGAGGCCCGGCGCTGCTGCAGGATGGTGCGGAAATAGCCGTCCTGGAAAGGCCGGGGCCAGGCCCGCTTGCGGGTGAAGTAATTGAGGGCGGCGGAAACAATCTGCACCAGGTGAGAAAAAGGCTGCCACATCCACAGGTTGAGGTCGAAGGCCACCTCGGGGGCGGGCAGACCCAATTGGTGGTAGCGCCGGTGGAAAAAGAGAAAATCCAGGTGGCTGCGGTACTTCAGGGCATAAACCACCGCCCCCTCCCGGGCCAGGGCCTGGAGGCGCTCCTGGTAGCGGGGGTTGACGCCCACACGGGCGAAAAAGGGGTCCAGGGTGAAGCGCAAAATCCAGCCGGGACGGCTGGGGAGATAGCCGGCGTAATGGTACTCCTGCCCGGCCAGCCAGGCGGTGAGGCGTTGCACAAGGCGGCCGGCCCAACTCCGGGGCTTGGGTTCCGCCGGCGCGGGCAGGGGCGGGGTGAGGTCAGGCTGCGGTGTGTGCATGTCGTGTCGGAATTGGGGTGTGGGCCATCAGACAGCCGAAATTACTATAAATGAATCCTCCGGAGTGTCAACCGGGCGGGCCGGCCGGGCGAGGAAGGTCAGCCGGCAGGCTCAGCCGGCAGGTGAGCCTCCTGGGGCCGTCCCTCGCCCACCAGACGGAGGAGCAGGATGGACACCTCGTACATGACGTAGATGGGGATGGCCACCACGATCATGGTGACCACATCGGCGTGAAAGGCGGCGATCACGGCGCTGAGCAGAATGGCCAGGCGGCGCTGCCCGGCCAGCATCTCCCGGGTGACCAGTCCGGCCCGGCCCAGGATGAGAAAGATCAGGGGCAGCTCGAAGATCACTCCGAAGAGCAAAAGCAGGCGCAGGCAGAAATTGACATACTGGGTCAGGTTAAGCATGGAAAAGAGCAGTTCGCTCTCATAGGCCAGGGAAAAGGAGATGATCAGCGGCCAGACCAGATAAAGGAAAAACACCCCGCCCAGGACGAAGGCCAAGGTGCCGAAGGGCACGAAGAAATAGACGTAGCGCTTCTCCCAGGGGTAGAGGGCCGGCGCCAGAAAGAGCCACAACTGATAGAGAATCACCGGGAAGGCCAGGCCCAGCCCGGTGATCAGGGAGATCTTCATCTGGACGAAGAAGGGCTCCAAGGGGGCCATGTAATTGAGCTTGTGAGGCTGCACCTGGGGCAGCTCGGGCTTGAGCCCCAGCTTGGCCGCCAGCCCGGGAAATTTCTGGCTCGTCCAGAGGGAGACCTGATACTGGAGCTTCTGGGTGAGGGAAGGCTCCAGCAGCGGCCGCTGAATGAAGCGCTGCACCGTGGGAGCCAAGGGCCAGGAGAGGCCCATGGCGATGAAGAGCGCCACAAAGGAGATGATGAGCCGTTTGCGCAGGTCGTTTAAGTGCTCAAAAAAGGACATCTCCGTCATGGCGCAATCATCCGGGGGTCAGTCGCACCTTCCGGCCGGGCGGCTGCCCCAGCAGCGAATTGTTCTCATTGTAATCCATTACCGCGACCGGGGCAATGCGCGGGGCTAAACGATGACGATACCCCGGGGAGCCTGGGTCAGCCACTCCACGCCGTTCGCGGTCAGGCGGCAGGTGTCCTCCTGACCCACCATGCCGATGCCCGGCAAAAAGAATTTGGGCTCGAAGGCCAACACCATATCGGCTTCCAGGGCATAGGGCGAGCGGGCGGTGATGAGGGGCAGCTCATCCAGCTCCAGGCCCACCCCGTGGGCCAGGAAGCTCACCCGGTCCGGCCCCCGGCCCATGAAGCAGTCCTCCCATCCCCGGGCCTTGACCACCTGCCAGAGGCGGTCGTAGAGGTCTCCGGGGAGCACGCCCGGCCGGGCCTCGGCCGCAAAGACAGCGTAGAGCTCCTCCACCACCGCGAAGGCCTGCCAGGCCGCGTCCGGCAGGCCGCCCAGGGCGTAGAGGCGGGTCATGTCGGCGATGTAGCCCCCAAAGCAGGCGGCCAGATCCACGCTGATGGGCTCCATGGGGTTAAGGGGCTTGCGGGACGGGCCCTGGGGAAAGGCGGCGCTGAAGCCCAGGCCCCCGGAGGGGGTGTCGGTGTAAGCCGCGGCCAGACCCGCTTCCCCAGATAGCACATGCCCGAAGAAGACCTCCAGGTCCCAGCGCCGGAAGCGCACCAGCCCCTGGTGGCCCAGAGAGCGCAGGCGATACTCCAGCCGGGCGGAGAGCTCCAGCTCGGTCAAGCCGGGGGCGAGCAGCTCGGGGATCTCGGCATGCACCTTCGCCAGCATGGTGGCGGCCTCCCGGATGCAGCCCAGCTCATAGGCGGATTTCACCATGCGCTGGCGGCGGATGAGGGGCGAGACGTCCTGGATGGCCGCCTGGGGAAAGAGCTTTTCCTTGAGGTGGAGATAGAGCGTTGCGGGCAGGACGTCCAGCTCCAGGCCCAGGACCACCGGGGGGGCCAGGAGGTCCGAGAGCAGCCGGGGCAGCTCCGGCAAATTCCGGTAGTAGATCAGGGGCCAGGGGAGCTCGCCCCGGCGGGGATGATCCTGGGGCCGCCGCACCAGCAGCCGGGGCTCTCCGGAGACGGGCACCGCCAGGAAACCTTCCACGATGGTGCCGGTATAGTAGTAAAGGTCCGCCGGCTGGCGGATGAGGGCCAGGGAGATGCCTGCTTCTTTCAGCAGGCTTTGGAATTTCTCCCGGCGCTGCTCCAGTTCAGAGTGAGGCACAGGTTCCATAATAAAGAAATGGTCAGATGAATTTTATGAGTAAAGGGGTGGAGGAGGGGCTCCCTCCCTGCCCTCAAGCTCCTATCCCACCGGCCCCATAAGGGGTTGGGGGAGCGGGTGTGAGGACCCCTGGCCCCCTCTCCCGCAATTTCTACAGAAAATCATATATCCTCAAGGACCGGGGTCATAGGCCACCACGTCCAGGGCCCCGGGGCCCTGGGCCCCCAGTACCAGGACCTTTTCGATATCCGCGGTGCGGGTGGGGCCGGTGAGCCAGCTTATCCAGGGCTCCGGCCGGGCGGCGGCCAGGGTCAGGGAGTGGGCCAGGCTCAGATGGCTCTGCTGCCGGGGCACCAGCACCACCTGACGGCAGGCCTTGAAAGGCAGCCACCGGGCCGGCCCCGAGGGCGGCGCCAGGAGCACGCTTCCGGTTTCCGGGACCGCGGCCAGCCCCACGCTGACCACGGTGTCCGCCTCCGGGGCCCAGGTCTCCGCCGCCAGCCGGGCCGGGAGCCCCAAGGCCTGAAGCCTTTGGGCCACCGGCACCAACCAGGGATGGTCCTCCAGCCAGAAGGGGCCTTGGCTGTGTTCCCGGAGGAAAGCCGCCAGGGCCTCCGGGCCGGTCAATTCAAAGTAACCGGCGCCGGCCTCGGCAAAACGGGCCGGGGCGGGGGGGGAGGCGGCTGGCGGGGGGCTGGATACCCCTGAATCTGGAAACCGCGCTTGCCTTGCGGGGCCTTCGGTGGGGAGGGCGAGAACCCGCCCCTGTCGCCAGAGGGCCTGGAAACTCACCGGCGCCGGCGCCGGCAGGGCAGGGGAGGGGGGGAGGCGCCCCCCCTCCCGCCAGAGCCTCTCCCCCCGGCGATACAGGGCGGGGTGTCTCAGCAAGTGGCTGGCAACCCCGGCCACAAGGCGGGCCCGGTGGAAACGGCGGCTGGTGCGACGCAGGCTCAAGATGAGCTCCGGGAGGGGGATACCGGCGGGGCAGATCTCCCCACAGGCCCCGCACTGGGTGCACAGGTCGGGCAGATCGCCCAGGGGCGGCACAAAGGGGGCCAGCAGGATGCCGATGGCCCCGGGATAGACCCGGCCATACACATGGGCGCCCCCGGCCTGGAAGACCGGGCAGATGTTGAGGCAGGCGCCGCAGCGCAGGCAGAAGAGGGCCTCCCTGAGCTCCGGGTGCGCCCCCAAGGCCCGGCGGCCGTTGTCCACCAGGACGAGATAAAAGGCCTGAGTCCCATAAGGGCCGTCCTTGAGGCCTTTGAGGAGATGCACCAGGGCAGTGAGGCGCTGGCCGGTGGCGCTGGCCGGCAATAGCCGGAGCACCACTTCCAGATCCGTGAGCCTAAGGAGGAGCTTTTCCAGGCCCATGACCGCCACCTGCACCGGCGGGGTGCAGGCGGTGCGCCGGAGATTGCCCTCGTTTTCCAGAAAGACCAGGGTGCCGTCCGGGGTGGCGGCATTGACCCCGGTGATGCCCATCTGAGCGGCCTCAAAGCGGGGCGCCAGATGACGGGCGGCCGCGGCGCACAGCTCCGGCGGCTCGGCGGGCAGGGCGTAGCCCAGGTGGCGGGCGAAGAGGCGGGCGATCTCCAGGCGGTCCAGGTGCAGGGCCGGCGCGGTGAGGTGGGCCGGGGGGTGGCCCGCCAGCTGCACGATGAACTCCCCCAGGTCGGTTTCGGTGACGTCCAGGCCGGCGGCGGTGAGGGCCGGGGTCAGCCCCAGCTCCTCGGTGGTCATGGACTTGGATTTCACCACCTCCCGCACGCCATGACGCCGGGCCAGGGCCAGGATCTGGGCCCGGGCCTGGGCCGCATCCTGAGCCCAGAGCACCTCGCCCCCCCAAGCCGCGACCGCCTCCCGGAGGGTGGCCAGGTTTTCCTCCCAGCGCGCCAGCACCCGGGCTTTGAGCTCCCGGGCCTGCCGGCGCCAGCTCTCCCACTGGGGATAATCGGCCACCAGACGCTCCCGGGCAGCCAGAGCCCGGTGAGTGGCTTGGCGCACGGTCCGGGGCCTAAGGGGCAGGGGGGGAATGCTTGGCATGGACCTACTCAGCCGGGCTTTAGGAACTCTTCACGACCTGCCATGTCTGACCGCCCGCCAGGCCGGAGCTTTCTCCTCACACTTATGCCTGCCGGGGGCGGGAATGACACCGCCCAGGCGGCCGGGAGATTGCCGGGGGCAAAAAATCAGAACGCCATTCTGCTTTGGCTGCGAATTAGACCGGCAGCTCCCGCACCTTGATGACCGCCCGGCGGCGCTCCTGGGTCAGCCAGGCGTCGAAGAGCACCTGGCGCTTGGTCTCCAGGAGCTGCTCCCTGAGTTTGTCCTCCTCTTTTTTCAGCTCCTCCGCCGAGGGCAGGCGCCGGGCCTTGAAGGCTAAGACATAGAAAGCATCCCGGAAAAAGGACGGCTTGTCGGGGTAGGGGTTTTTCTCCGAGAGCAGAAAAGCAGCGGTGGTGAGGCTCTCCGCCAGGGGCTGTTTCAGGAAGCCCTGGGCCCGGGTGAAGGGGCCGCTCTCCTGCAGGGGCACCCCGGCCTGGGCCGCCACCTTGGCCAGAGGCTCCCCCTGGCGCAGCCGGTTAAGGAGTTGCTCCGCCTCCTTTTCGGCCTGGGCCTTGGCCTTCTGGCGGGCCACCGCCTGGCGCACCTGCTCCCGCACCTCCTCCAGGGGCGGGACGGCCGCGGGGCGTTTCTCCACCGCCTGCATGACCACAAACCCCATGGGGGTCTCCACCACCCGGCTCACCTCCTGGGGCTTCAGGGCCAGGGCCGTCTCCTTGAAGACCCGGGTCATCTCCTCTCCGGGCAAGGCGTCCCCCAGGGAGAAGAGGGGCGTTTCCTTGACCGTGAGTTTGAGTTTCCCGGCCACCTCGGCGAAATTCCCGGCCAGCAAATCCAACCGGGCCTGGCGGGCCGCCTCCTGGGCCAGGGTGCGGCTTTTTTCCTGGCGCAGGCGGGCCACGGCCTGCTCCCGGGCCTGGGCCTCGGGGAGCTTTTCCGTCTCCAGGACCTCCTCCAGCTTGATGAGGTGGAAGCCCTTAGCCGTCTGCGCCAGGCCCACCTGACCCGGGGCGAGGCCGAAGGCCACCTTCTCCCAGGCCGGGTCCCGCTGGCCCCGCTTCACCGGCGGCAGTTCCCCGCCTTTGGCTTTGGCGGCGGCATCTTCGGAGTGGCTGCGGGCCAGGGAAGCGAAATCCGCCCCGGCTTTGGCCTGCCGCAGCAACCCCTGGGCCTTCTGTTCCACTGGCCGGCGCTTCTCCGGCGGTCCGGAGGCGGCCAGGAAGATTTCTCGCACCTTCAGCACCTGGGGCCGGGTGAAGTCGGCGGCGTGCTCCGCCAGGTAATCGGCGATCTCCCGGTCGGAGACGGTGGCCTTAGCCAGGTAAGACTCGGGATTAAAGACCACATAGCGCACCTTGACCCGCTCGGGGGTGCGGAACTCCTGGGCATGATCCCGGTAGTAGGCGGCGATCTCCTCCTCGCTGGGCTTCTGCTGGGCCACGAAGCGCTCCGGGGTGAGGGCGAGATAGCGCACCTCCACCTCCTCCTTCCCCAGGCGCAGGATCTCCTGAAGCTCCGCCTCGGAGACCTTGGCGAAGGCGGTGAGCATCTGAATGAGGCGTTGGCTCAGGAGGCGGAGGCGCTCCTGCTCCTCAAAATCCGCCGGGCTGATGCGGGCCCGGGACAGGGCCGCCAGGTAACGCCGCTGGCTGAAACGCCCGTCTTCATGGAAGATGTCCAGGCCTTTGATGTGCTCCCGGAGCTCCTCATCGGTGACCACGATTCCCAGTTGCCGGGCCCCCTGCCTCAGGAGCTCTTCCTGAATGAGGATCTCCAGGGCCCGGTCCTTCAGTCCCAAGGCCTTGAGGTCCTCCTCTCTGAGTTCGCCTCGGCCCATCTCCTGGTATTGCCGGAGAAGCTGGTTATATTGCTGCAGGTAGCGGCTCATGAGGATGGGGACGCCGTTCACCGTGGCCGCCTCCTCGAAGCGGGGGGAGCGGAAGCCCCCGATGCCCCAAAAGATGAAGACCACCACGATGGCGCCGATGGCCACCGCAATGACCCAGGAGCGGGAGTATTGACGCAAAAATTTCAGCATGAAAGCACCTGGTTGGGAAGTTTCAGCCGGGGAATGGCTCCGGCAGCCCGAAAAGCGGCCGAAGTAAGCCGGAGAAAGGCAAACGCCGCGGGTCCCCCTCCGGCACGGCTGCCTTTTCCCCCCGGGTCAGGTCCTCAGCGGCTCTCCTTCAGCCACTTCTGGGCTTCCTTGGCCTCCGGGCTCTGGGGGTATTTCTGCACCAGCTTTTTCAGGGTCGTCTGGTAGTTGGCCTTCTGATTCAGGTGATGGTAACACAGGGCCTGGCGCAGCATGGCCGCCGGGGCCAGAGGGCTGCGGGGATGCTGGGTGAGGACCTTATTGAATTCCACCCCGGCCTCCCGGTATTTCTTTTCCTGGTAGAAGCTGTCGGCCAGGTAGAAGCGGGCCTCCGCCGCCCGGGGCCCCTGGGGCTGGCTGCGGAGGTAGGCATGGAACTTGTCCCGGGCGGAGGCGTACTTCTTGGCCTGATAGAGCCGCATGCCCTCCCCGAAGGTTTTGTCTTCCAGCCCGGGTTTGGCGGCGCCGGAGGCCGGAGGCGAGGGCGGCGTGGCCGCGGAGGGGGCGGCCTGGGGACCGGGGCGGGCGCCTGGCGCTGTAGCTGTGGGGTAACGGGATTCCCTCAGCCCCTTGAGCTGCATCTCCAGATTCTGGATGCGGGCCTCCAGGGCCTTCACCTGCTCCGCCAGATCCGGGGGCCGGGCTTCCTCTCCCGGCACTGCGGCAGCGGGCGGCGCCGGCGGAGGCGCCTCGGCCACCGGGGCCGGGGCCGGGCGGGTCCGGCCCGGCAGCATGTAGGGATCACACGCGGCCACCGCCAGCAGGGGCAGCCACATCACCAGGGTTACGGTCCGGAAATGCCCGGTCATCTCCTCCTCCTCAGCGCCGCGCCCAGGGGGCGGCACATAAATACCTCATCTTAGAGGGAAGAGGGTGGGGGTGTCAAGGGTCCCCCTGGCCTCAGGCGCGCCTTGCCCTGAGGCCCGTTTGGGGATATGATGCAGAAGTAGTTTACAGGCTGCCCGGCAGCGTCCCACCTCTCGGGAGACCTATGACCGCCCCCTTTGTGCATCTGCATGTTCATACCGCCTACAGCCTCCTGGACGGCGCCATCCGCCTGGAGGACCTGATCCGGCGGGCCCAGGAGTTCCAGATGCCGGCGGTGGCCATCACCGACCACGGCACCCTCTTCGGGGTCCTGGACTTTTACCTCAAGGCCAAAAAGGCTGGCCTTAATCCCATTCTGGGCTGCGAGGTCTATGTGACCCCGGGCAGCCGCCATGACAAAAAGGCCGGGGCCAAGGCGGATTATCACCATCTGGTGCTGTTGGCCCAGGACCTCACCGGCTACCGCAATCTGGTGCAACTGGTCACCCGGGCGCATCTGGAGGGCTTCTACTATAAACCTCGGGTGGATAAGGAGCTCCTGGCGGAGCTGAACGCCGGGCTCATTGCCCTCACTTCCTGCCTGCACGGCGAAATCCCCCGTTTGCTCCTGGCCGGCGACCTCAAAGGGGCGGAAGCCGCCGCTCAGGAGTATGCCCGCATCTTTGCGGGCGGGCGCTTTTATCTGGAAGTGCAGGCCAACGACATCCCGGAGCAGCGGCGGGTGAACGAGATGCTCCTGGAGCTGGGGCCCCGCTGGGGCCTGCCGGTGGTGGCCACCAATGACTGCCATTATCTCCGCCCCGAGGACGCCCGGGCCCACGATGTGCTCTTGTGCATCCAGACCGGCAAGACGGTGAACACCGCCGGCCGCATGGCCTTTGCCACCGACCAGCTCTATTTCAAAAGCCCGGAGGAGATGGCCCAGGAGTTTCCCCCGGAGGTGCTGGCCCGCACCCTGGAGATCGCCGAGCAGTGCCGGGTGGAGCTGGAGTTGGGGGAGCTGCACTTCCCCACCTACCCCGCGGCCCGGGGCCGGGATCCCGGGGAGCTCCTCCGGGAGCTGGCCCGCCAGGGCCTGGAGGAGCGGCTGGCCCAGACTCCGCCGGCCCGGCCGCTGGAGGAGTACTACCAGCGCCTGGCCTACGAGCTGGACGTCCTCATCAAGATGGGCTTTGCCGCCTATTTTCTGGTGGTGGCGGATATCGTGGCCTTCGCCCGGCGCCGGCACATCCCGGTGGGACCCGGCCGGGGCTCCGCCGCCGGCAGCCTGGTGGCCTACGCCCTGAAAATCACCGACCTGGACCCCCTGGCCCACGGGCTGTTTTTCGAGCGCTTCCTCAACCCCGAGCGCCAGAGCCCGCCGGACATCGACCTGGACTTCTGCTTTGAGCGCCGGGGCGAGGTGCTGGCCTACGTGGCCAAGACCTATGGCTACGAGAACGTGGCCCAGATCACCACCTTCGGCTCCATGAAGACCCGCCAGGTCATCCGGGATGTGGGCCGGGCCCTGGAGGTGCCCTACGCCGAGGTGGACCGGATCGCCAAGCTGGTGCCGGAGCAGTTGGGCATCACCCTGGAGCAGGCCCTGGAGCGGGAGCCCCGCCTCCGGGAGCTTCGGGACACCGACCCCACGGTCAGGGAGATCCTGGACATCGCCCGCACCCTGGAGGGCCTGCCCCGCCACGCCTCCACTCACGCCGCCGGGCTGGTCATCGGCGATAGGCCCCTGGTGGAGTACCTCCCCCTCTATAAGGGCACCAAGGGCGAGCTGGTGACCCAGTTCGACATGAAGGGCGTGGAGAAGGTGGGCCTGGTGAAGTTTGACTTTCTGGGCCTGCGCACCCTGACGGTCATCGACAATGCGGTGCGCCTGATTAAGCGCCATCACCGGCCCGATTTTGACATCCACGCCATCCCTCTCGATGATGCGGAGACCTATGCCCTCCTCCAGGCCGGCAACACCGCCGGGGTCTTCCAGTTGGAATCCTCCGGGATGCGCCAGCTGATGATGCGCCTCAAGCCCTCCACCTTCGAGGACATCGTGGCCCTGGTGGCCCTGTACCGGCCCGGCCCCATGGAAAGCGGCATGCACCTGGATTACGTGCAGCGCAAGCATGGGGAGGAGCCGGTGACTTATCTCCTGCCGGAGCTGGAGCCCATCCTCAAGGAGACCTACGGCGTCATCCTCTATCAGGAGCAGGTGATGCAGATTGCCGCCGCGGTCTCCGGCTTTTCCCTGGCCGAGGCGGACATCCTGCGCCGGGCCATGGGCAAAAAGATCCCCGAGGTGATGGCGGCCCAGCGCCAGCGCTTCGTGGAGGGTGCGGTGGCTAAGGGGGTGCCGCAGGAGACGGCCGAGACCCTCTTTGACCTCATCGAAAAATTCGCCGGCTACGGCTTCAACAAGTCCCACTCCGCCGCTTACGCCCTCATCGCCTACCAGACGGCGTATCTCAAGGCCCATTACCCCCTGGAGTTCCTGGCGGCCCTGCTCAACAGCGAAATCAATAACACCACTGCCTTGGCCAAGCACATCCTGGAGGCCCGGGACCAGGGCATCCGGCTGCTGCCCCCGGACATCAACCTCAGCGACCGGGATTTCACCGTGGAGGACGGTCAGGTGCGCTACGGTCTGGCAGGGGTGAAGAACGTGGGCCTGGGGGCCATCCAGGAGATCCTGGAGGTGCGCCGGGAGCGGCCTTTTACCGGCCTCATGGATCTTCTAAGCCGCATCAACCTCACCAAGGTGAACCGGCGGGTCCTGGAGGCCCTCATCCAGGCGGGGGCCTTAGACAGCCTCCACCCCAACCGGGCCCGGCTCCTGGCGGCCCTGGACGCGGCCCTGGAGCGGGCCCAGAGCCTGAAGCGCCAGGCGGCCAGCCGGCAGATGACCATCTTCGGGGGGCCGGAGGAGACGGCGGGCGACGACTGGCTGCCCGAGGTGCCGGAGTGGCCGGATGCTGAGAAGCTGACCCGGGAAAAGGAGGCCCTGGGGGTCTATCTCACCGGGCACCCCCTGGACTCCTACCGCCATCTTCTCAAGGCCTGGGTCAAGGTGACCACCGCCGATCTGGCGGAGCTCCCCGACGGCGAGGAGGTGGCCCTGGGGGTGGTGGTGAGCGCCCTGAAGGAAAAGACCGGCAAAAAGGGCGGCCGCCTGGCCATCCTCACGGTGGAGGACCTGGTGGGCTCGGTGGAGGTGCTGGTGTTCAAAGACGTGCTGGACCAGGCCAACTCCTGGCTCACCAAGCCGGGGCTCCCCTTGTGGCTCAAGGGCTCCCTCATCCAAGAGGAGCAGGGGCCCAAGATCCGGGCCACGGAGATTGCGCCGTTGGGGACTGCCTTGCCCCGCTGGCCGGAGCGCCTGGAGGTGCGCCTCCAAGCCGAGGGCCTCACCCGGGAGCTGCTCGTGGGGTTAAAAGAAATTTTTCTCCGCCATCCGGGGCCGGTACCGGCGGTGCTGCACTTCCTCCACCCCGAGAAGGAGGCGGTCCTGCACCTGCCTGAGGAGCTGGCGCTCACGCCCTCGGAGGCCCTGGCCCAGGAGGTCAACCGCCTTTTGGGCTATCCGGCTTTGAGTATTTAGTTCGCGGGGAGGGGGTAAGGGCCCACGGCCCTTAGCCCCCTCCCCCGAAAGAATCAGAGTGATTGGGTGGGAGAGGGGGCCAGGGGCCGGGGGCCCCTGCCCCCTCTCCCACACCCTCTCCCCCAACCCCATATAGGGGGTTGGGAGGGGAGATTGAGGGGAGGGCGGGGGAGCCACTGCTCCCCCGGCCCTCCCCTCAACATACTTGTGGTATAATCCGGCGGGGGTGTGTGCATGGGGGATAAAGAGCTTTCCGGGTTGACCGTCCTGGTGACCGGCAGCGCCGGCTTCATCGGCTTTCATGTGAGCGCGGCCCTCCTGGCCCGGGGGGCCACGGTGGTGGGGTTGGACAATTACAACGACTACTACTCGCCGGCCTTAAAACGGGACCGGGACCGGGAGCTCAGGCGCCATCCCGGGTTTGTCTCCGTGGAGCTGGACCTGGTGGACCGGGGGGGCCTGGAGGGCCTCTTTCATGAGCACCGGCCCCAGAAGATCTGCCATCTGGCGGCCCAGGCGGGGGTGCGCTACTCCCTCATCAACCCCTATGCCTACCAGGAGGCCAACCTGGAGGGCTTCCTCAACCTCATCGAGCTGGCGAGGCGCCATGAGGTGGAGCGCTTTGTCTATGCCTCCAGCTCCAGTGTCTACGGCGGGCTCACTGAGCTCCCCTTTTCCGAGAGCCAGCGGGTGGACACCCCCATCAGCCTGTATGCCGCCACCAAGCGGGCCAATGAGCTCATGGCCCACGCCTACACCCACCTCTTCGGCCTGCCCACCGTGGGGCTGCGCCTCTTCACCGTGTACGGGCCCTGGGGCCGGCCGGACATGGCCATGTGGCTGTTTACTGCCGCCATGCTGGCGGGGAAGCCCATCAAGGTCTTTAACTACGGCCACATGGAGCGGGACTTCACCTACATTGACGATGCGGTGCAAGGCATTGTGGCGGCGCTGTTGACCCCGGGGCTGGAAAGGTATGAAATCTTCAACCTCGGCAACCACCGGGCGGAACCGCTGACCAAGGTGATCCGGCTTTTGGAGGAGCACTTGGGGATTACTGCCCAGCAGGAGCTCCTGCCCCTGCAGCCGGGGGATGTGCCCGCCACCTTTGCCGACATCTCCCATGCCCAGGATAAACTCGGTTTTTATCCCCGCACCCCCATCGAAGAAGGCATTCCCCGCTTCATCGCCTGGTACCGCCAGTATCACGGCCTGAGTGCGTAAGAATCCCCTTTGAGCCCTTCTGCCCGACCGGGAGCGTTTCTGATGGAAACGCCACCGGGCACGTCTTCCGTGCGACAGCCGTCCTGAGGAAGAAAAATTTTTTCTTGACAAAATATTTTTTTTCCAGCAATTGGAAAAAAGGCGTCTCAGGAAAAACCTGGCCAGATTATCCGGATAATAGCTTGAGCTAATAGGGGATATTCTGAGATTTTGGCTCAGGGAGAGCCCGAGTTCCAAGGAAGGAAAGCCCGATGTCCCCCGATTTGCCGTCCGGAGGCCCGCCTGCAGCGGCTTCCCGCCGGGAAGGGCAGGGCCGCTTGGCGCATGCGGTCCGGGTCTGGTGGGCCGATCGTCGCGGGCGCCTGCCCTATCGTCGCTTTCGGGACCTGGAGGACCGGCCCCGGCGGCTGGCGGCCCAAGACGCCTCTTTGCTGACGGTGGCGCTGGGCCTCGTTTACCTGGGCTGGCTGGCTTGGGTGGTCTGGCGCAGCCGGGGTCTTCCGGACCTCGCCTTTCTGGCGGCGGAGGCCCTGGCCTTTCTCCTCCTCGCCTGCCTGGCCTTTGACATCTGGCACCTTCGGTTTCACCGCCCTGAGGGCCTCCCCCTGGCCAGCCCCCCGCCGGTGGATGTCTTGGTCACCTGCTGCGGCGAACCCCTGCCCGTGATTCACACCACCCTGCAGGCTATTCGCCGGATTGCCTACGAACCCCTCACCGTTTACGTGCTGGACGACGGCGCCTCTCCCCAGGTGGAGGCCCTGGCCCTGTCCCTGGGCTTTCGCTACCATTCCCGGGTGGGGGCCGGCCTGCCCCGTCGGGATGCCAAAAGCGGCAACCTCAACTTCGGCCTCGGGCTGAGCCGCGGGGAGTTCATCCTGGTGTTGGACGCCGACCAGGTGCCCCAGCCGGACATCGTCACCCGGCTGGTGGGCTTCTTCCAGATCCCCAAGGTAGCCTACGTCCAGTCCCGCCAGTCCTTTTACCTGCCCGAAGGGGACCCTTTCTACAATCGGGATGAAATCTTTTATGAAGTTATCCAGTGCGCCAACGACCGGGTCAATGCGGTCATCTCCTGCGGCTCCGGGGTGATGTACCGCCGGGCGGCGCTGGCGGAGCTGGGCGGCTTTGCCACCTGGAATCTCATCGAGGACTTCACCACCTCGTATGAGCTGGTGAGCCGGGGCTGGAAGGGGATTTATTACCCCTATGCCCTGACGCGGGGCCTGGCGCCCCAGGATCTGGCCGGCGTTTACCGGCAGCGCTTCCAGTGGTGTCTGGACACCATGCGCCTCTTTTTCTGGGACAACCCCCTGCTGAAACCCGGCCTTACCTTAAGCCAGCGCCTGCATTTCCTGGTGGTCATGGTGAGCTATCTGGTAAGCGGCCTGGTGTTTCCGGTGTTTTATGTCATTCCGCTCCTGGCCTACTGGCAGGGCTACACCATCTTTGAGGGTCGGGAATGGCATTATCTGGCCCTGAGGGGCGCGTATCTGGGGGCCACTTTGCTCATGTTCCGTTACCTCTTTTACCACAAGCAGGCCGCCAAGCAGTTCCGCATGCTCTGTGGCCTCTTTCCGGTCTATGCCGCGGCCATCGGAGCGGCCCTGTTTTATCCGCCGGGGCGCAAGCCCGCATACCGACTCAACAATCACGCCCCCTTTGCAGAGGTGCGCCCCTGGTGGTGCCTGTTGCCGCAGATGCTGGTGGTGGGGCTGCACCTCACCCTGCCCCTTTTGTCTTTGCATTTCGGCTGGGCCCCGGTGAACCTCGTGGTCTTCAACTCCCTGTTTTCCGCCTTTGTCATCTGGACCCTGGGCGATCTGATCCTGGTGGGTCTCAAGCGGCCCCAGTTTGCCCCCACCATGGACCCGAGGCAGGTATATGGCATCTAAGGCCCGCTGGCTGGTGGCCCTCGTGCCACTTTTGTTTCTGGTGGGGGTGCTCACCCTGGCCCACCGGCGGGATCCCGATTTCTGGCGCTCGCCGGTGGGGCTGTACCGCTCGGCCCAGGAGGCGGAGAAGCGGGGCGAACTCACCCAGGCCCTGAAGCTGGCGGAAAAATCCTGGCAGCGGCACCCCGCCCATCCCGACGTGGGTACTTTCTTGGGCTGGCTCTATCTCAAGAGCGGGCAGCCGGAGCGGGCCGCGGCCCTGTTTCAGGAGCTGTGGCCAAGGCATCCCCAGGCCACCGCCGCCTTGAAGGGCCTGGCCCAGGCCCTGGACCAGCTGGACCGGCGGGCGGAAGCCCTGGAACATTTGGCCCGTCACCTGGAGGCCCACCCCGAGGATTCGGACGTCCTCCTCTTTGCCGCCCAGTTCACCAGTGCCCGGGAGGAGGAGCGGGAGCTGGCCCTGGGCTATTACCGTCGCCTTTACCGCCTCAAGCCCGAGCGGGAGGTGCGCCGTCAGCTCGTCAACCTCCTCACCGCGGCACATCGCTACCGGGAGGCCATCGCCCTGATGGAGGAGGAGACCGCAGCGCATCCCGAGGACCAGGAGGCGCTGCACCAACTGGCCCTGCTGTATTACTGGCAGCGGGATTACCAGGCGGCGAGCGACGTTTACGACCAGTTGCTTATGCGGGCCAAAGACCAGGCCGCCTGGCGGGAGGAAGCGGCCAAAGTGGCCGATGCCGCCGGCCGGGAGGACGCGGCCCTGAAGCACTACCTGTGGCTCTACGGCAAAAACCAGGGCAAAAAGGAATACGCCCTGAAACTGGCCCGGCTGTGGTCCCAGAAAGGCAAGCACACCGAGGCGGTGGCGGTGCTGGCGCCCCTGATGGAAGACCAGCCGGATCCGGAGGTGCGGCGCTGGTATGCCCTGGAGCTGCTTCTGACCGGCGAGCCGGAGGGGGCCTTGCGGGAATACCGCCGGGCCTGGGAGGCCGGCGATACCCATCAGGAGACCATCATCAACCTGGCCCGCCTCTATGCCCGGCAGAAGCAGTTCAGCAAGGCGGCGGGCATGTGGGATGAAGCCCGACGGCGCCAGCTCCTGAGGGGGGAGCTGCGCTGGGAGGCGGCCCTCACCTACTCCTACGCTCACCGCTACGGCGAGGCGGTGGAGGTCTTGAAGCCGGTGGAGCGGGATAACCCCAAATATCCCCGCCTCCTTCTCTTTTTGGGCCAGCTTCATTTCTACCAGAAGAACTGGGGCCAGGCGGCCCACTATTTCAGGGCCTATCTTGAGAAACACCCTGAGGATGCCGAAGCCCGGCGGCTGCTGGCTGAAGCCCTGGCCTTCCAGCCCGAGGCCCGGGAGGAGGCCATTGCGGCTTATGGCGAACTCGCCACCCGGCAAGGGGACCTGGAGGCGCGGCTGAGGCGCATTGCGCTGCTGTTGGAGGAGAAAAAATGGCAGGCAGCGGAGCAGGAGCTGAAGGCCTGCCCCCTACCCCAGGAGCCCCGGCTGCTGATGGAACAGGCCCGGCTGTGCCTGTGGGCCGGGGACCTGGAAGGCGCCCGGGCCCGCCTGGAGGAGTATGGCAAGCGGGAGCCCCGGGACCTGAACGCCCGGTTGCTCCGGGCCCGGGTCCTCACTTTTGTGGGACGGCCGCAGGAGGCCCAGGAGCTGCTTGGCACCCTGTCGACCTCCGGCAGTTGCGCCGAGGGCCGGGCGGTGCTGATGGCGCTCATCGAGGCGGCCCTGGCCCGGAAGGACTGGCGCCAGGCGGAGCACCTGGCCTTGCGCCTCTATGGCAGCCAATTCCCTGACAAGGTGCGGCCGCCGGCGGATTGGCGGGAGGCCCGCTTATGGACCCGGGAGGAGAGCCGCCGGGACCGGGAGGAGGCGTCCGGATTGGCTATCCAGGAGGCCTCCTTGAAAGAGAGGGAGGAAGAGAGGGAGGAGGCGCGCCTGGGGCTGGAGGAGCGCACCTGGGTGGCCCGGGCCCTGTGTCACAGCACCTCCCCCGAGGCGGTGGACCTGGCGGTGGATTTGTGCCTGAAGAACCTGCGGCGCCAGCGTTATCATCATGCCACCCTCCTCATTCTCTCCCATCTGCTGCCCAAGCTGACGCGCTTTGAAGACCTTTCCCGGGTGGCGGCAAGGATTCCCGGGGTGCGGGTGGACAGCCCGGAATACGTGGCCTCCCTGGCCTATTTTGTGGGGAGCGCCGGCCGCCACGGAGGCAAGCTGGATTACCTCCTGCACGTGCTGAAGGAGTACCGGCATCATAAATTCCCGGACAACCCCGGGGAACTCCTGGGGCTGGCGGCCCTGGCCCTGGAGCTGGAGGAGCCCAAGGTGGCGGCGGACTACTGCCGCCAGGCCCTGCGCCTCAAGCCCCAGGATGCCCGGGCGGAGCAGCTCCTGTCCCAATGCCAGATGCTGGCCCGGGATTTCGGGCCGGTCCTGGCCCGCCTGGAGGGGAATCCGGAGGGCCAGGCCCCTCTCACTGCCGCCCGCTTGTATTTCATGCGGGGGCAATATGAGGGGGTGAAGGCGGCGGTGGCCAAAATTCCCCCGGACCATCCGGATTATGTGCCCGGGCGGCTGCTCATGGCCAAGGCCCAACGCCTGGAGCGCCGCTATGAGGACGCCCTGAAGACCCTGGAGGGCCTGGCCGGCCAGGCGGCGCCGGAAGCCCTCCTCATGGAGAAGGCCCAGGTGCTGGAGGGCATGGGCGACCGCCGGGCGGGCCAGCTCTATGACGAGGTCATCCGCCGGCAGCCCGGCACCCAGGAGGCCCGGGTGGCGGCGGCCCGGCGGGCCCGGGCGCACAAGAACTGGGGTGGGGCTTATAAGGCCTATGCCGAGGCCCTGAAGCACGCCCCCCAGGACGTGGAGCTGTTAAACGAACTGGAGTATGTCAAGGAACAGATGCGGCCGCAGCTGGCCTCCCGGGGTTTCCCCTTCGCCCGGGGGGAGAGGCGCCCCGAAGAAGGCTTCCGGCCCTGGCAGTTCTCCCGGCCGGACCGGGAATGGCTGGGCTCCCTCCCCAAAGCCGGCATGATCCCGGTGGTGCACCCGGAAACACTCTATTTTGACGACAGCAACGGCCTATATGGCACCATTTTCCGGGCCTCCGCCTCCTTTTGGGCCGCTCGCCGCCTGCCGGTGCACCTGGCGGTGGAATTCCGGGAATACAACCAGCGGTCCCGGTCCCAGGAGCAGGGGCCGGTGGACCTGGGTCTGGCCAAGGTTTACCGGCAGGACGCCAAAGACCAGAGCCGGCTCCGGCGCCTGGAGGTCTCCGTGGGGGCCGGGCCGGTGCATGTGAGCGACCGCCTGCGCCTGAGCGGCGAGCTCATCTGGCGGCGCTACTGGAAGCGGGTGGACCGCCAGATCCGTCAGGAGGGGCAGGAATTTGTCCCCTTCCCGATGCCGGCCTTTTTCGATGTCACCCGCTCGGCGACCTTCACTGACAAGGACAGCCGGGAGCGGCTTCTGGGGTCGCTGCAGTTGGACGCCACGCTCACCCCTCAGACGGAGGTTTTCCTGCGGTACAGCCGGCGGGATATCTTCGATCAGGACCCGCATCTCTATCCCCGGCTGTTCCAGAGTGTCCTCAACCTGGGGGATGCCCGGCTCATCACCTCCCATCAGGTGGATGTGGGGTGGTCCCACCAGTTCCGGCCGGGGCTGGAGTGGCGCAGTACCGTGTCCGGGGCCTTCTTCTCCGATCACAACCGGCGCTTCAGCCTCTACCAGGGCCTCACCTGGCAGGCGCTCTCCCAGCCCCGCATGCAGCTCAGCTTCACCCCCCACTACTACCTGGCCCTCTATGAGGACGAGCACCGGGCCTACTTCAGTCCCCCTTATTACCACGCCCTGGGGGTGAGCGTGGATTTCAGCCGCCATATTTTCCGCCTCCCCACCCTGATCCTGCAGGGCTCCTTCCAGGTGGTGGGCCAGCACGGCGACTGGGGCCCGGCCTTTCAGGGGCTGGCGGCCTTGGAGTGGGAGCCGGTGCACAACTTTTTCATCGACCCCCACATCTTCTATTTCCGGGAGTGGGTGGACAATTACCGCATCCTCACGGTGGGACTCTCGTTGCGCTATGTGTTCTGAGGCCACGGTTACCGGGAACAGGCCAGACCTTCCCCTTCCCGGCGGTTTTGTCCCCCGGGGAAAGGGTCAGGGTTCCATGCCCGGGGCTGCGAAGGGCCAGGCCAGCCCACTGCTTGGCGTGGTTCTGAGCCTCAGCCTGGCATTGCTCACCGGCTGCGCCGAGGTCACCCGGCCCACCCCCTCGGCCCAGGAAGTGGAGGCGGTGCAACTGACCGCGGTGCAACGCCACCCGCACAAATCCTGGAGCCTGGAGCGGGTCTCCCGGGTATTCTTAAGGGAGCTGGCGGTGCTGCCTCAGATCCATGGCCGCACTTACCCCTTCTTGGGTTTTGACTGGTGGGTCACCGAGACCGGCAAGGTGGTGATTGACAATGTCTGGCAGCCTTCGCCGGCCCATGACGCTCGGCTTAAGCAGGGGGATGTGCTGGTGGCGGTGAACAATTGGCCCATTCACCCCTGGGTCCGGGAGTGGGATGAGAAGACCCGCCTGGCCCGGGACCTGTTCAAGGACGCCTTCTGGGTGAGCTCCCGGCCCCGTTATGGCCGCAAGCCCCAGGAACAATTGACGGTGTTTCAGCTCCCGGGCGAGGTCCTGGTGGCCCTGATGCTGGATATCAAATACATCCGCATGGAGAGCCGGGAGCGCTACCTCACCGGGCCGGTGGAGCTCCTGGTGGAGCGGGAGGGCGAGCGCTTTGGGGTCACCCTCTACCCCCAGCACCTGCCGGCGGATTACGCCATTCTGGTGGATACCCAGGATAACCGCATCAATGCCTATGCGGCTCCGGGCCGAGTCATCCTCACCCGGCGGCTGGTGTCCTTCTGCCTCAATGACGACGAGCTGGCAGTGGTGGTGGGCCATGAGCTGGCGCACCAGGCCCACGGCCACCTGACCCGGGGGGCGGGGCATCGCCGGGTGGGGGGGTTGGCCGGTCAGGTCTGGCAGTTGGCCGGGGCTTTCGCCACCCAATCCTTGCAGGGACTCCTGAACTTCCGCCGGGCGGTGTGGCGGGAGGAGCGCCTGCCCGGGGTGGTGGACGACGCCGTGGTGAGCGCCTTCTCCCGGGAGGACGAACGGGAGGCCGACACGTACGGGCTCTGGTACGCCTACCTGGCGGGCTACAACCTCCAGCGGGGCCTGGCCGTCTGGGAGAGGCTGGGGGCGGTGGTGCAGGACCCCTTTGAGCGCACCTATTTTTTGGACCATCACCCGGCACCTCTGGAGCGCCTGGCCCGTCTTCAGAAGGTGGCGTCGTATTTCGCCGCCGGCCGGGCAGCGGAGGTCTTTTTGCAGTCCCCGGACCTGAACCGGCGTCCGGGCCCCTTGTAAACCCTCAGTCTTCGGAGGATATATGTCTCCTTTGTGGGAAACGATGGCACATGCCCCCGGGTTTGCTCCCTCCCTTGTGGTGGGACTGGTGGGGTGGCTGGTGTGGCGCCTGCACCGTCAACGTCAACGGGATCAGTACCGTCGCCGGGAGCGCATCATTAAACGGCTGAGCTCCACCTGAGGGACCTTTGGCTTCGGCAACATTGCGGAGCAGCACCTCCCAGGCTCAGGGGCATGAGGAGGATCACCCGTGATTTTCTCCTCCGGGGTGAAGCATGCCCCTTCGGGGCATAGAGTAGCCTGGGCCAGCCCTCAAAAGTGATGGCAGAGAGCCCTCACGCCTTTTCCCCTCCTCTTTTGCTGCCGTTACCTGAGCGATTGATGAGTAAATGGCGCTCCAAAGATCAATCAGGAAAATCAAGAGAGGCCCCCCGGCGGCGGGGAAAAGGGAGCCCACCGCGGGGGATCCGGCTGCAATCAGGCCCAGGATCGAGGGCCAAAGGGCAGCGGTTCCAGGTCTTCCTCACAAAATCATGCCGTACCCCTAAATCGAGGCAGTGGTCTCGATTCCCCGGGTGTGAGGGCAGGGTCGGAAAAAGATTCGGAGGGGGGCTGGAGAGCTCCCTCGGCCCGCTCCTCCAAAGTAAGCTTCCCCACCGCCGAACGTTGTTTCAACGTTGTTTCAAGGTTCCTTCCTCCAGAATACTGAAGGTGATGCCCTGGTGGAGGTGAGACCTAGCGAGGGTGAAACGGCTCACCCATCCGAAGGGAGAGAGGGGACAGACTCGGCCCCAGGCCGGAACAGCACTTCCCCATCGCCTCCGGTTATCTTCTGCAACCGCTTCACATTGACTGGTGGTCTGACAATCCGGACAGTCACCTCCTCAAATCAGAAACAGGCCCCTCCCCGGCCGGCCACTCTCCGTGGTTCCCCTGCCGCCTTTTCACCTCCTTACCGTCGCCCCCTCCTCCCCCGGCGGTGATGGCAGGCCCTTGCCGGCTCCCCCTCCTTGAGGGAAAGAATTCAGGAGACGGTCTCTCCTGACAGAACCCGCACAATCCTTCCTTTGCCAGAAGCACAGGGAACATAGCTGGACCTCGGGCTCCCATGGTTTCCTCCCCCTGCCTCCTGGCTCCGCTCGGGCGCGCGCTTTCCGCGCTCGGGCTCAGGCGATGGGGGACCCGGATCAGCTGAAAATCACCCCCTTCTGCCGGTCTCCCGGTGCCCTTTTTATTGATTAAATTCAAGAATTGTGCCGGCCATCCCAGGGAAGAATCCCCCAGAAAACTTAGATTCCCACGCCAAAGTCTAGACTTTCGTGGCTGTGGTATGGGTGGAGGCCGAAGTCTGGGTCTGACCCGGGCCCTCGGCCCGGCGGAAGAAGGTCAGACGAGGGGCAGGCAGGCGGTCGGGGAGCTTTTGCCGGGCAGAGGAGAGAAAGGCCACGAATTTCTTTGTGAGATCGGGGTCGAAGAGGCGCCCAGCCTGGCTTTCGATCTCGGCCAGGGTTTGAGCCGCGGAAAACCGCTGCCGGTATGGGCGGTCGCTGGTCATGGCGTCATAGACGTCCGCCAGAGAGGTGAGGCGGCAGAGGAGAGGAATCTTTGAGCCGGCGAGGCCCTGGGGATAACCGGTGCCATCCCAGCGTTCGTGATGGAGGAGGATAATTTCCCGCTCACCCGGGGTGAGATTGAGGGGTTCAACGATGAGGTCGCCGATGAGAGGATGCGTGGTGATGATGGCCCGTTCTTCCGGGGTGAGGGGGCCAGGCTTGTTGAGAATGGCATCGCTGATGCCGATTTTGCCGATGTCATGCAGAATCACGGCATTTTGCAAGGTGACAATCTCCCGGGAGCTGAGTCCCAGGTAGAAGGCAAAGCAGGTGGCAATCTCCGTGACCCGGAGGGAATGATGGGCGGTATAAGGATCCCGGGCGGCCAGGGTGCGGAGCAGTGCCTGGATGGTGGTGCTGACCAAGGTGGAGGCCGGGCTAATCGCCTCCCCCTCCCCCTCGGAGTGGGAAGGACCTGGAGAGGGGGGCTCAGGGGAAAATTTCGCCTTCCCAGGCGGGAGACTTGAGATGGCCTGAAGTTTGCTATGGACCAAAGTAGGCATCGGCAGGCGCTGTCAGACTCTGTGCTTCAAGGTGTGGAATTCCGGCTCCGACAGCAGACGCTCTTGATAAAGGAGGCGCAACCGTTCGAAGTCTGGACCCGGGGGCTGAGAAGGCCTGGCCGGCGACGCTGCCGGGGGCGGGGGGATCTGGCCTGGCGCCTCCGGGTTGGCCCCGGCAAGACGGGCCGACAGGTCCGCCAGTCGGCCCAGGAGCGCCTGATTTTCCTGATAGAGGGCCAAGAGGCGGGCGGCGTTGACCACCGCCACCTCGATTTCCTGTAACTTGAAGGGCTTGCGCAGATAGTCGTAGGCCCCTTCCCGGATGGCCTGGATGGCGCTGTCGATGGAGGCATAGCCTGTCATGATGACCACCAGGGGCGGGGGCTCCCGGCGCCGGGCGGCCCGCAGCACCTCCAGGCCGTCGGCCACGGGCATGATGAGGTCGGTGACCACCAAGGAAAAGTCGTTCTCCTGGAGGGCAGCCAGGGCCTCGCCGCCATGACGGGCCAAGGTGACCCGGTGACCCCGGTGCCGCAAAAAGGCGGCCAAGGCCTCCCTGAGCGTCGGGTCGTCTTCCGCCAGGAGAATGTCCAGGGTGAGGGGGCCCGGGGCCACGACGCGAGTTCTCCCTTCTGCTTCAGACCTTGGCAGGCGGGCCGGAAGGTGGCCCGGACGCCGGCCTCGGGGGTGATCTCCTCCAGGGCCGGGGATGCTTCCTGCCTCACTTATCGGCGTGGCAGAGGGAGGGGATTAAAACCGGCGGCCTTGTAAAGGCAGGCCAAGGGGGTATTGCCAGGGGGGAGTCAGAAGAAGTCAGTGAGGTAGGGGTTGTTTTCCTTTTCCGCCGCCAGGGTGGAGGGAAAGCCGCCGCCGTAATCGTGGCCCGGCCAGATGCGGGTGTCATCGGGCAGGGGCAGGATCTTGTCCGCCAGGGAGCGGATAAGCGCTTCCAGGGAGCCCCCCGGCAGGTCGGTGCGGCCGGCGGCTTCCACAAAGAGGGTGTCGCCGGTGAAGAGGTGGCCGGGGAAATAGAGACACAGGGAGCCGGGGGTGTGGCCGGGGGTGTGGAGCAGGAGGCCCTCCTGCCGGCCTAAGGGCAATCGGTGGCCGTCCTCCACCGGCACATCCACCCGGGTGAGGGGCGGAAAGCCTTCCCGGCGGGCCTCCTCCTGCATCTCCGGACGCCGGAAGAACTCCCAATCCAGGCGGTGCATGACCACCGGGGCCCCGGTGGCCGCCGCCCAGTGCTCGTTGCCGGCGGTGTGATCGGCATGGCCGTGGGTGTTGAGGATCCAGCGCAGCCGCCAGCCCTCCTGGTGGAGCCGGGCCATGAGACCGGGGGCCGGCCCGCCCGGGTCCACCACCAGGGCTTCGCCGCTCTCGGGACAGACCACCAAGTAGGTGAGGATCTCCAGGGGTCCCACCTTTTCCGGGAGGATGATGAGCTCCATGACAAAACCTTCAAAGACTGGAGGGCTAAGGATCAGGGGGTTTCCCTAGGGTGCCGAGGAGAGGGTCTCCGGCGGCGCTCCCTCCCGAGCTCCGGGGAGGTTCCGAACCGGCCGGAGGGCCAGCCGCCTCAGTGGCCCGCGGCCGTCGTGGGGCTGGCCTGGAAATCCCTGGCAACCTGAGCCGGTCCTGACGCGGTCGCCGGGTGGCTCATCCCCGGGGTGCCCTCACTTGCGCAGGTATTGAAAGATCATCTGCTGATTGCGCAGGGCGTAGAGCTGGGCCTTCACAGCCTGGAGGTGGGCCAGCTCGTATTCCGCCTTGGCCTGGCGCTGCAAAGCCAGGCTGGCGTCGTTTTTGCCTTGGCGCTCCAGCTGCTCTGCCTGCTTTTCCTTGTCCGCCGCGGTCTTGAGCAACCGCTCGGAGGCGGCCAGGGCGTCCTCGGAGAGCTTTTTGTTGATGGCCTCCTGCTGCAGCTCCTTTTCCGTCAGGAGCCGTTCCGCCTGGGCCGGGCCGCACTCCTTGGTGAGGATGGTGAACAGGGCGTTGGCCTCTTTGAGCAGGGTCTTGGCTTCGGCGGTGTATTTGGCGTTCAGCTTCTTTTCGGCGCTGTCCAGGAGGCTCACGGCCCGCTTGTAGATAATGGCGTGATCCGGGCCACAGGCCGGCTTTGCGGCGGGCGGGGCCGCAGCCGGGGGCGGCGGAGACTGGGCCAAGGCCAGACTACAAGTGAACGCAAGAAGAACCAGCAGCAGACAGCAGGACAGATATCTGGAGGGCATAGAACGAGATCCTTCCTTTAGATTAATGCAGGCCGAAGGTCTCCGCGATGACCCGCTGGAACCGGGGGCGATAAATCACATCAAAGGCAGTCTCTTTGCCGGGAAAGAGCTTTAAGGCCTGGGTCCGGACATTCTCCACCACCCGGGTGGCCTCCTCGTGGGTGTAGCGGCCGGCCCGGATCTCCTGGAGAGCCAGGTCCACCAGAAATTTCAGATAACGCAGCTTGCGGTTTTCTTCCCTGACCGCCTGGGGATCTGGATATGGCCGCTCCATGGCGCCTCACTGCCTTGGCAGGGATGCGGTGCCCGGGTGACCCTTCCGGCTCACATTTCCCGGGGTAGGGAGCGGGTCCCCGGATCGCGGCCCTGCAGCCTGTCCAAAGGACCTCCTCCGGGGAGGTCATCTGAAGGGCAGGGTCCCGGAATTCCCCTTCCCCACCCGCCATTTCATTCTACCTTCCGGTCCCGGGGCTGTAAAGGCAAAAGGCCCATCTCCCGGGGCGTGGGGGACTCCGCGGTGGTGCTGCCGGAGCCCGGCGCCGGGGTGAGGGAGATATCCGTGGCGATGCCCTCCCGGGCTTTCACCACCTGGGCCGCCTTGTCCCAGTCGATGCGGGAGGTCAGGCCATGGGCGGCGGCCGCAGTTTTCACCGTTTCCAGGGGCTTTTTCTCCCTCCCGTAGATGTCCGGGTGCACCTCCAGATAGACCCGCTCCGCCACCAACGCCAGCTTGACAGGCCGATAGATGATCTTCACCGGCGTTCCCACCTCCACTTGGGGGAAGAGCTGGGCGATCTCCTCGGGGAGCATGCGGATGCAGCCATGGGAGGCGGAGGTGCCGATGGACCAGGGGCGGTTGGTGGCATGGATGCCCACCCCGGGGGCTGAGGTCCCCAGCCAGTATTCCCCCAAGGGGTTATTGGGCCCTGGCGGCACCCGCTCCAGCACTTCCCGGCCGCTTTCCGCCATTTCCTCCCGGATGGAGGCGGGCACGATCCAGGTGGGGTTTTTGGCCTTGTTGACGATGCGGTAGTCCCCGGTGGGGGTGGGCCAGCTGCGGCGCCCCACCGCCAGGGCGTAGCGCCGCTGATAAACCCCCTGGGCAAAATGATACAGGGTCAGTTCCGGCAGGTTGATCAACAGACCGTGGTCCAGCTCGGTGGGGATGATATGGGTATTGTTGACGGTCAGGGTCATCCCCTTTTTGAGGCGGTAGGGTTCCGAGATGCCATTGTGCCGGGCCAGCACCTGCCAGCGGACCTGTTTGCGCAGGGCCAGATGGCTCAGGTGGACGCTTTTTTCCACCACCACCTCCTCCACCCCGCCGCTCAGAGTGGAGTACAGCGGCAGGGGAGGGGGGGTGGCGACCACGGGCCGAAAGAGGGAAAGCAGCACGAGCGCGCACACCGGGAGAACCAGGGGCCACATGTCAGTAGGTCACCTCGATGAGATAGGGAAAGTGGTCCGAAGGATACCGGCCGTCTTTGTGGTCATGCAGGATCCAGGCCCCCGTCACCTGAAAGGGGGGGCTCACCAGAATCCAGTCGATGCGGCTGCCCCGGGGCTGGCCGTCAAACTGGTGCTGGGTGGTGGGGTCATCCCCCGGGGGATGGAGCACCCGCCAGGAATCCACCAGGGGACTGCCGGGGCCGGTGAGTTCCTGATACACCGGGGCGTCCGGCGGCTCATTGAAATCCCCCGCCAGGATGAGGGGGCGGCCCAAGCCGAAGAAATACTCCCGGATCATGCGGGAGCCCATGAGACGGGCTTCCTTGGAGATGTGGTCCAGATGGGTGTCCAGAAAGAGAAACTTCAGCTCCCGGCCCCGCTCCTGAAAGAGACCGAAGGTGACCATGCGGGGGAAGGCGCTGTCCCAGCTCAGGCTGCGGTGGATGCGGGGCGTCAAGGAGAGCCAGAATTCATCGCTCTCCCCGGCGATGACCGTGGCGCTGCGGTAGAAGATGGTGGGATACTGGCAGGTGACGTCCACCTCCCGGTGGGCGATGAGGGGGAGGTAGCCGGGGAGGTGGGCCGCCAGGTATTCCAGCTGGGGCACAGTGCCCTCCTGGGTGGCCAGGAGATCCGGGGCGTGGGTGAGGATCACCTCCACCACCAGTTCTTTGCGGTACTCCCACCGATTGGGGCCGTCGGCCGGGTTGGCGAAGCGCAGGTTGAAGGTCATCACCCGCATGGGCCACCTCAGGCGAAGCGCAGGGGCAGGGGCTTGGGGAAGAAGAGCTCCTGGCACTGCCGCAGGAAGTTGGCATCGGTCATGGAGGCGATGAAGTCCCGCACCATCTCCGCGGGCTCGCTCTCTTCCAGGTAATCGGGGGCCATGCCGTCCAGAAAATCCCGCCAGATGGGGGAATGGCGCCGCTTTTGCCGCACATCTTTCAGAAAGCGCTCAAACAGATCGGCGCACAGGTCCCGGATCTTGCCGGTCTCCTGCTTGATGAGCGGGTTGTCGTAAATGCGCTCGTAGTTGAAGGCCTTGAGCGTCTTCAGGGCCTCCCCCACCTCGGGGCTGTAGCCCACGTAATTTTTCTCATAGCTGTGGGCGATGAGGTCGGTGACCAGGGCATAGACGATGCTGCCGTTGGTGGCCCCCAGGCGCTCCACCACCAAAGGCGGCAGGTCCTCCCGGCGCACCAGGCGGAGGATGATGGCATCCTCCAGGTCCCGGCCGATGTAGCTGATGGTGTCGGCCAGGCGCACCACGCAGGCCTCCAGGGTCATGGGTTTGAGATCGGCCTCGGGGTGGGCCAACTTGAGGCGGATCTCCCTCTCCAAATCGTCGAAGCTCTTGTCCCGGACCGGCGCCAAGCGCTCCAAATGGCTTTCGCCGTCATGGCAGAGGATGCCGTCCAGCACCTGGAGGCTCAAATTGAGGCCCCGGCCGCCCTTCTCCACCCGGTCCAAAAACCGCACCCCCTGGAGGCTGTGCAAGAAAGGGCCGATGCCGTGGGCCTCACAGAGCTCGGAGAGGATGCGCTCGCCGTCGTGGCCGAAGGGAGGATGCCCAATGTCGTGGCCTAAGGCGATGGCCTCCAGGAGATCCTCATTCAGCCTCAGGTAGCGGCCGATGGTGCGGGCGATCTTGGAGAGGAGCTGGACGTGCAGGACCCGGTGGCTGATATGCTCATTCTCCACCAGGTAAAAGACCTGGGTCTTGTCGATATAGCGGGTGTAGGCCCGGGAGTGCAGGATGCGGTCGGCATCCACCGCAAAGTCCAGGCGATGCCCCCGGGAGATGCGCTCCTCGAAGCGCCGCCGCCGGGCCTGGGAGCTTTTGGTGGCATGGGGCGAAAGCCAAGCTTCCTCCTCGCGGTTGAGCTGCCGCCGCAATTCCCCCAGGTTCACCATGGTGTGCCATCCCCCCGGGAGACCCTGCCCCTGCCGCCCGGGCCGCACCCTCCATGCCGGCCCTTTGCCTGCCCGGGTCTCCTAAAGGCATCATACCACAGCCGGCCCTGCCTCTCAAGGCGGGAGGCCGGGGAGAAAAGGGCTCATTTCCGGGGAAAAATGAGGTAAAATAACTCAAAGGCAGGCGTGGTCGCCAGCCCGTGCCTCCCGGCCAGCGCCTGCTGCACCGCCCACTCTCACTTGAGGCTCCGGCGCGGGGCATCCCGGGGCCGCGGTCCGAGGAGGTTCTATGGTCAAGGTCCTGCTGGAACGGGAGATCAAAGGGAAAAATGTCAAGGAAATCGTGCGGCTGCTCAGGCAGATGCGGGTGTTGGCCATGCAGCAGCCGGGCTACATCTCCGGGGAGACCCTCCATGCGGTGGACGATCCCAATTATTACCTGGTGATCAGCTCCTGGGAATCCCTGGAGGACTGGGAGAAGTGGCTGAAAAGCCCGGAGCGCCAGAAACTCCAGGCCGAACTGGACTCCTACCTCACCTCCCCCACCCGCCTGCGGGTCTTCACCTACTGACCGACATCATCAGACCGGAGGGGCTTGGCCTTCCCGCAGCCCCTCCTCTTCCCCTGCCCCCATACCCGGCCCCAAAACTTAAGGGGCTCACGAACGGCTTTTTTCCCCACTTTTCTCCTTCCTCCAGGATTTCTGTAAAGTTTCCCGGGCTCTTAACCGAGACAGAAGATAACGGGCTGGGCTTGGATGCCGGTGGAGGACTGCCCCAGGCCCTGCAGCCGCCGGCCTGCCCGACGAGAGGACCCCGGTCTCAGTCTTGGGCTGCCGCCAGGTGGTTGTCTGACGCCGGCCCGGATAAGGGAGGGGTGGGGGGACAGCGCCTTTGGCCGGGGCTTTCACCTCCTCACCAGGGAAGCATGACCGGCAGAACCGTGGATAGCAAAAAGATCATGGGGGGAAGCCACCACCACAGGGGGGTTTTGCGGGGCGGGGCCACCTTCCGGGGCCGCATCCTGCTTCTGGGTCTGCTGGCCGGTCTTTTGCCGTCTCTTAGCGTCATCCTGGCCCTGGAGTTTTTCTCCCACAGCCTCCAGCGGGAGCTTTCCCCTGCCCTTCAGGACCTCCAAGTCGAGGTGGGGCAGCGGGTGCACCAGCAGGTGCACCAGATATTGGAGGAGCAACTCAGGGTCTGGGTGCATCACACCGCTGGGCATCTGCGGGCCTTTCTGGCCCCTCATCCCCCCGAGAGATGGCCGGCAGTCCTCCAGGACCCGGCTCTGAAGGAGCAGCTCCTCCATCCCGGGGATCAGGTGGAGGAGATCTTCCTGGTCGATACCCGAAATCGCCACATCCTCTTCCATTCCCGGCGGGTCGTGGAGGGGGGTTCCCGGGAAGGGGGCCTTATTCCCGCCGGCGGGGAAGCCCTCCTGCCATCGGCCCTGGAAGAGGCCGGGCTCTCCGGGTCGGAGTGGCGAAACCTGCTTCCTTCCTCACCGGAAGACCGGCTGGCGGTGGCGGTCACCATCTCCCCTGCCCGTCCGGGCGAGCCTCCCCTCACGCTGGTGGCGGTCTCCCACGGCCAGGCGACCCACCAGTTGGTGGAACCGGCCCGGGAGGGGGTGACGAGGGCCCTGAAGCAAAGTCAGACGCTCTTCTTCTCCGGACTCCAGCAGATGAAACTCTCCCTGGGGCTGGTGCTCCTGGGATTGGCGCTGGCCGCCATGGCGTCGGCCTTGATGTTGGCCCGACGCCTCACCGCCGGTCTCACCCAACTCACCGAGGCCGCCGAGGCCTTCAACCGGGGGGACCTGGATTATCGGGTGGAGCTGGCGGGCGAGGATGAGCTGGCCCGCCTGGGGCGCACCCTCAACCGGATGGTGGCGGGCCTAAAGGAGAACACAGTCTCCCGGGTGGTGTGGGAGAACACCTTCAACAGCATCCCCGACCTCATCCTGGTGATGGATGGCGACCACCGCCTGACCCGGATCAACCAGGCGGCGGCCCGGCATCTGGGGTTGACCCCGGAAGAGGCGGTGGGCCGGCTCTTCTCCGAGGTCATGCCCGATCTGGAAGAGGCCCCGTTGTGCCTGCTGTCTCCCCCGCGTCCGGAGGCCCCCTCCCCCGGCCCCCATGAGTTTTATTGGCAACATCGTGGCCGCACCTTCCTGGCCACCGTGACCTTGCTGCAGGACACCCAGGGCAAATTCAGCGGCGCCGTGCTGGTGGCCCGGGATATCACGGCCTTCCAGCAGATGCAGCGCGACCTCACCCAGACCACCCACTTCCTCAATCAGATCATCGAGGCGGCGCCTTTGGCCATGAGCGTGGTCAACGCCCAGGGCCTCTTCACGCATGTCAACCCGCAAGTGGCGGTGGAGTTCGGCTATTCCCCCGAGGAGCTCCTGGATCGCCATTTTTCCATCCTCTATGCCAACGAAAGCGAATTGCAGAAGGTGTTGACGGAGCTGCGGGAGAAGGGGGAGGTCATCAACCGTCAGGTGGAATTTCTCCACCGCAACGGCCAGCGGGTACCGGCCCGCCTGTCCATCCGCAAACTCTACGATGAAAACGGCCAGGTGGCGGGGTCGGTGGCCTTGAGCAGCAACATCTCGGAGGAGATCAGCCTGCAACGGCAACTGGAGGTGGCCCAGCAGCAGGAAATCGTGGCCACCCTGGCCGGCGGCCTGGCCCACAACTTCAACAACCTGCTGATGATCATTATCGGGCTCACCACCCTAATGCTCTCCAAGATCACCCCGGATCATCCCTTTTATACCGACCTGAAGGAGATCGAGCGCCAGGTGAAGGCCGGCCGGGAAATCACCCGGAAACTCCTGTCCTTCCGCCGCGGGGGGCGCGATGAATTCAAACCCATTGACCTGAACAACCTGGTGGAGTTCACCACCGACATGTTTGCCCGCACCCGCCGGGAGCTCACCGTCATCAAGGACCTGGCGCCCCAGCTGCCGGCAGTGGAGGCGGATCCGGGCCAGTTGCAGCAGGTGATCATGAATCTCCTCATCAATGCCTGGCAGGCCATGCCCCAGGGGGGCACCATCACCGTGCGCACCGGCGTGGAGGAGCTCCGCCGCTGGGACGAGCCGCATTTTAGCCCGGAACCGGGCCTCTATGTGGTCCTGGGGGTGGAGGACACCGGCATCGGCATGGACCAGGAAACCATGCGGCATCTGTTTGAGCCCTTCTTCACCACCAAGGAACCCGGCCAGGGCAGCGGCCTGGGGCTGGCCTCGGCCCATCGCATCATCAAGAACCACCGGGGCGCCATCCGGGTGCACTCCACCCCGGGAAAAGGCTCGCTCTTTGAGATTCTCCTGCCCGCCAGCGCCGCCAAAGCCCAGGTGTTGCCCACCCCGGAGATGGAAATCATCACCGGCCGGGGCACTATCCTGGTGGTGGACGATGAACCCCTGCTCCGTAAAGTGGCGGCCAAGCTCCTGCAGAAGCTGGGCTACCAGGTTCTGGAGGCGCCGGACGGCGAGAGCGCCATTGCCCTCTTTCGGGAAAAGGGGGCCCAGATCGATCTGGTGCTCCTGGACATGATCATGCCGGGCATGGACGGCCACCAGACCCTGGAGCGCCTCCGGGCCCTCAACCCCACCATCCCGGTGCTCATGTGCAGCGGCTACAGCGAAGAGGAAAACCTGCGCCTGCCCGCCGGGGTGAGCTTTCTCCCCAAACCCTATCCTCTGGAGACTCTCTCCCAGCAGGTGTCCGCCGCCCTGCGCCGTCGCCTGCACTGAGACCTGCCCGCCGGGACGGTCTCGCCTCCCTCCATCCCACGACCGGAAGGGGAATTTCCCTTATCTCCTCGGTGGCCCGGCCCACTGCCTCCCCATGTCCAGGGTTGTCTTGGCTTTTTGTGTGTCCCGTGGTAAATAGTACTTTTATTTTTCGCTTTGCGGGAATATGGGCCGCAGGCACCCAAAAGACCTCGTCCAGTCAGCCTAAGCATTGCCGGCTGACGGGGAAGAAGCGGCATGGCCCATTGGAGAGCCCTGGAGGATTTTTTGACTTACCTGAGGGTGGAGCGGCAATTGTCGCCCCATACCGTGCGCAACTATGGCGCCGATTTGCAGGGCTTTCTGGCTTTCTGGGAGGAGCAGTACCCGGGTCAGCCCCTGGAGCTGGCCACCTACCGGCAACTGAGGCCGTATCTGGCCCAGGTGGCCCGGGGGCGGCGTAAGACCACCCTGGCCCGCAAGCTCGCCAGCCTGCGGACCTTTTTCACCTTCCTCCAGCGTCAGGGGCGTCTGGAATCCAACCCCGCGGCCCTGGCCCCCACCCCCAAGCTGGACAAGCCCCTGCCCCGGTTTTTGACCGTGGATGAGGTGGTGCAGCTCCTGGGGCGGCCAAAAGGCGGGGATTTTGCCCAGGTGCGGGATCGGGCCATCCTGGAGGTCTTTTATGCCAGCGGCCTAAGGTTGTCGGAGCTGGCGGGACTGACCCTCACGGACGTGGACCTGGACCGGGGGGTGCTGAAAGTCATGGGCAAGGGTGCCAAGGAGCGACTGGCCTTTCTGGGCCGCCCGGCCCGCCAGGCCCTGGCCGCCTATCTTCCGGCCCGGGAGGCTTTGTTGGCCCGCCGGGGCATGACCACCCTGGCCCTGTTCCTTAACCGGCAGGGCGGCCCCTTAAGCGCCCGGGGGGTGGCCCGCATCGTGGCGGCCCGGGCTCGGCAGGCGGGGGTCCCGGGGGGCCTCAACCCCCACGCCCTCAGACACAGCTTCGCCACCCACCTCCTGGAGGGCGGCGCCGACCTCAGGGCGGTGCAGGAACTCTTGGGCCACGCCAGCATCTCCAGCACCCAGCGCTACCTGCACCTGGACCTGGACCACCTCATGGCAGAATACGACCGCACGCATCCGCGGAGCGGAGAAGGGGAGTGAGGCGGGGGGAGGGCCAGGGGCTTCGAAGCCCCTGCCCTCCCCCCGCACCCCCCACCCAACCCGCGTTATGACCTGGCAAGGCGAGGCCAGTGGCCTCGACTTGCCAGGAATATCAAGTTAAGGGATTGGGGGTGGGGGCTTGGGGGAGGGGGTAAGGGGCCACCGCCCCTTAG
>JBBFLF010000027.1 GCA_037481655.1 Desulfobaccales bacterium
GGGGCAGGGGTCTGCGACCCCTGGCACCTTCCCCCAAAGACACATTTTAGCAGGGGTGCCCGGCCGGGGCCGAAAGAAAAACGCCCCGGCAGGCCGGGGCGGGATATGGGGTGTAGAGGGCGGGGCCGGCCGGTCCTCCCGGCCCGCCCCGGGAAAGGGAGATTAATCCATCTCCTGCATCTTCTTGTTGCAGCAGTCCGGCACCGGGGCGTCAGCGGGCACGGATTTGAAGGTGTTGCACTGAATGCAGACGTAAGTCTTGTTTTCCTGCTGGGCCTCGCACTTGTGGGTGCTGCTGGCACAACCGCACGAACAACCGCTCATGTACATCCTCCTGTGGTGGTTTTGGAAAAGTCCTGGTTATTACTTACTCCGCGCCGGCGGGCAGGGGCCGCTCGTACTGCTCCTCCACCGTCCAGCCCTTGGCCACCAGGTCGGCCAGAGGGGGCGGGTCGTAGCCGGCGTAGTAATCCCGGTTGCCATGGGTGTCCACCATGTGCACCTCCACCACGGTGTCATCTTTGCGCACCCGGTAGCCCCAGGCGTAGTTGTCGGTGGAGGAGGGGCAGGTGGCCTTGCCTTCGAAGACCAGGGTGTTTTTGTCCGCCTTGACCTTGGAGAAGGTGAAGCAGCAGTCCTGGCCGCCGCCGCCGCAGCCGCACTTGCCCCGGCGGAAAGCAAAGCCGTCCACCTCATAGCCGCCAGGGATTTTGTTGATCAGCGCCATTAAAGTGGCTCCTCTTTAAAATTTCTTATTCAATATTAATTATTCAACCGCCCCTGGCAACCCCCCTGGCGGATTTTTTTCGCCATGGGCGCCGAAGGGCCCGCCTGGCGGGGTTTATCTGCTCAAAGGCCCGAGGAGACAAAAAGAGTCTAAATTCATTTGACGACGCCCGGCGTCCGAATTATTTTTATGTGATAAATTATTGACAGGGGAAAGTCGGAGTCCGGCTTCCCCAGGGATTCCCGGGAGGTGCCGATTTAAGCCCGGCACCGCTCTTTGGCGCGCCTGCCATGAGGGGGTGAGCCCATGGAGAGACCGCCTCGGGATGGGACCAAACGGTGGCCAAGATTACCTCGCCTGCACCTGACGGCCGGTGGACGGCGCTCATCAAGCGCCTGGCCTGGCCCATCATCATCGTCAGCCTGATCCTCACCGGGCTGTCGGTTTACTATTCCCTCACCCACCTGCACTTTTCCCTCAGCCGCACCGAGCTGGTGGCCAGCGACCTGCATCTCATCCGCCTCACCCAGGAGCTGGAGCGGGAATTCGGGGAGCGGGACCAGTTCGTGGTGGTGGTGGAAAACCGGGACAAAGCCCAATCCATCGCCTTTGCCGAAGCGCTGGCGGCCCGGCTGCGCCAGCATCAGGTCCGTTTTCCGGAAATCTTCTATCGCGTCGATCCCCAGCCTTTTCGAAAATGGGCCCTGCAGTATCTGGACCGCCCGGACCTGCAGGAGCTTAAGACCAAGCTCACCGAGCACCGGCATATCTTGGAGGCCATCGCCGCCGAGCCCACCCTGACCCGGTTCTTCCAGGAAGTGAACCAGGAAATCACCCGGGCCATGATCAGCGAGGTCTTCACCTCCTTCCTGGAGGAGAAGGAGGAGGAGCCCATCCCGGATCTCACCCTGTTCAACGCCACCCTGCGGGAGCTGGAGCGCAGCCTCACCGGCCAAGGGGCGTACCGCACCCCCTTAAAGACCCTGCTCCCCGGGGACCTGGGGGATATCAGCCAGGAAGGCTACTTTTTCACTGACAACGACAAGTATCTCCTCTTTCTGGTGACCACCCGGCAGGACGGCTTCACCAATACCCATGAGGACTTGGAGTTTCTGCGCGCTGAGGTGGCGGCGGTCAAGGCCCAGTTCCCCGACGCCGTGGTGGGGGTCACCGGGCCCGCGGCCCTGTCTGCGGATGAAATGGCGGGGGCCTTCGCCGACATCAACCTGGCCTCCTGGCTCTCCTTCTTCCTCCAGGTGGCCGTCATGGTGCTCTTCTTCCGGAGCCTTAAAAGGCCCCTGGTGCAGGGCATCGTCCTGGCGGTGGGCATCGCCTGGACCATGGGGGTGGCCACCCTGGTGGTGGGCCGCCTCAACATCCTGTCCATCGTCTTTGCCCCCCTGATGCTGGGCATCTGTGTGGATTTCGGCATCCACTGGTATTCCCGCCTGGAGGAGGAGCAGGGGAGCCTGCCGTATTGCCATGATCTGATCTTCGAGCGCACCGTCAAGGGCGCCAATCCGGGGAACTTTTACGCCGCCTTGGCGGCCCTGTTCTCCATCCTGCCCCTGGCCTTCACCGGCTTTCAGGGGTTGGCGGAGCTGGGTATCATCGTCTCTTTGGGGATTCTGGTCTATCTAGTGGCCATCTTTGTGCTGCTCCCCGCCCTGGCCTATGTCACCGAAGGCTGCCGGCGTCGCCAGGACCGCACCGAACCCCCGCCCCCCTCCGCCCCGGAGCCGTTTTTCTCTTTGAACTGGGCCAAGCCGGAAGTGGTGGTCGCCTTAGGGCTGATCGTCACCGTTTTGGGAAGCATCAGCCTCTGGTACGTGCCCTTCGACCTCAACCCCTTACGCCTGCAGAACCAGCGCACCGAATCGGTGGTCTGGGAGATGAAGATCCTGCAGGAGTCCCGCTACTCCAGCTCGTATGGCACCATGGTCTCCACCGACCTGGCGGACCTGCCCCGGAAGGTGGAGGAGCTGAAGGCCAAGCCCACGGTCTCCCATGTGGAGTCCATCCTTTCCTTTTTGCCCAAGGAGCCGGAGAGCAAACTCCCCCTCATCCAGGAGCTGGCCCCCATCCTCACCCGGGTGAGCTTTGCCCCGGAGGCGGTGAGCGACCGGCCGGTGGACCTGACGGAGCTGGGCGCAATCCTGGGCCGCATCCGCTTCAAACTCAGCCAGGCCAAGGAGAGCGACTGGAAGCCCGAGGCCAAGCCTGCCCAGGAGCAACTGGATGAGGCCAACCTGCTCCTGGCCCGGCTGGTGCCCCTCATTCAGGCCGGCGGTCCGGACCTCCCCGCCCGGGCCCTGGATTTTCAGCGGCATCTCTTCGCCGACTTCCGGGACAAGTGGGACCTCCTGGTGAGCAATCTGGGCTCCGGCACCCCCACCATCGCCGACCTGCCCCAGGCGGTACGGCAGCGCTTCGTCAGCCCCCAGAACCACTATCTCATCCGCATCTTCCCGTCCATCGACATCTGGGACCCTGAACCTTTGGGCCGCTTCGTGGCCGACCTCCAGAGCGTGGATCCCAATGTGGTGGGTGATCCGGTGCTGCTCTACGTCTTCAATTTCGCCTTTAAAAACGCCTGTTTGTGGGCCGCGGGGGTGGCTCTGCTGGCCATCTTCTTGTTGCTTTGGTTTCTCCTCCGGAGTCTCAGCTTTGCCCTGCTGGCCCTCATCCCCCTGTTTGTGGGCACGGCCCTCACTCTTTGCCTCATGTGGCTTCTGGGCCTGACCTTCAATCAGGCCAATGTGCTCTTTTTGCCCTTGATCCTGGGGGAAGGCATCGAATACGGCATCATCATCCTGGTGCGCTGGAAGCTGGAGGCTTCTGCCCGGGCCATCACCCTGCCCCGCAGCACCGCCAAGGGTGTGGCCCTGGCCGCCCTCACCACCGCCTTCGGGTTCGGGAGCATGATGATTTCCGGGCACCGTGGGACCTTCAGCCTGGGCCTCCTTTCCACCGTAGGCAGCTTGAGCGTCCTGGTGGCGGCCCTGACGGTCCTGCCGGCTTTCTTGCGGGTCCTGGAGCGGGTGCTGGTGCCGAGGCCGGTGCCTTGCCCCCGGGCCTTGGCCTCCACAGACGATTAATGTTGAGGAGAAGGAAATGACCATGAAATTTCGGGGGAAAACCCTGCTCATCGCCCTGCTGGTCCTGGCTGTGGCCCTGCCCGCCTGGGCCGGCCCGCCCACCGACTACGTCCGGGGTATTCTGGAGGAGGTCATCCGCATCCAGAACGACCCGGCCATGGAAAAGACCCGGGCCGAGGCCATCCGCCGCATCATCCAGAAAAACTTTGACTTCCCCCGCATGGCCCAGGACTCCCTGGGAGCCGCCTACGGCCGCCTGAGTCCCGGCCAGCGCCAGGAGTTTGAGCGCCTCTTCGCCGCCCTCTTTCAAGATTCTTACACCCGCCTGGTGCTCAATTTCCTGAAGCGGGAAACCGTCACCTACCACCGGGAGACCGTGGAGGGCAACCGGGCCAAGGTCTTCACCACCCTGGTGCGCACCAACGAGACCATCCCGGTGGATTACCTCATGCACACCCGCAGCAGCTCTTTTGTTCTCTATGACGTCATCGTGGACGGGGTGAGCATCCTGGACAACTACAAGCGCCAGTTTGCCCAGGTGATCAGCACCAAGTCCTTCGATTTTCTCCTGGAGCGGATGCGCACCCAGTACAAGGCCATCCAGTGAGGCTCCCGGGCTCAAGGCGTTCCCTGTGAGTCCCCCTCAGATTCAGGCCCGGTGACCGGAAAATCCCTTTCCGGCGCCGGGCCGGCTTTTTCCCCACCTTGCCAGACCCTGAAGGAATGGTTATCTGCTAAGACAAGAGTCTCGGGCCCCCTGGGCCTGAAGCCGGGAAAGACTGCCAGGGAGGCAAGCGATGATCGTCATTTGCACTGATTCGGACCGGCGGGAACTGATGGAGGTGCTCACTGCGGAGGGGGTGACCCACGAGGTCTCCACCCGGGCCAGCACCCGGGAGCTGGGCACCGGCAGTTATGAGCTGTACACCATCCGGGCCAACCTGCCGGAAGTCAAGGTGCCGCCGGAGTACTCCCAGGGCGAGGCCTTCAATCTGAGGGCCTGGCGGCTGCCCTCCGGACGCCTCATCATCACCGATCTGGAAGGCAACCTGGAGCAGATCACCATCCCGCCGCCGGGGAAGTGATTTAGGGACAGCTTGGGGGCAAAGGGGGCAGGGACCGGCGGCTTCTGCCCTCTCTCCCACGCCCTCTCCCCCACCCCTTGTCGGGGAGAAAAGGGGGCGGGTGAGAGGCCCTCCTCCCCTCAAGCTCAGGTCAGCGGCTCGCCGGCCAGAATCTTGCGGGGGTTGTCGAGGACCAGAGCTTGAGCCTGGGCCTCCCCCAGCCAGCGCCGGAGTGTGGCCGCCGCCCGGGAGAGCTTCGGCGGCCGCCGGCGGCTGTCGTGGGCATCGCTGGCCACCACCGCCACCCGCCCCGCCTTGAGCAGCTTCTTGGTAAACCGGGACACCCACCAGCCAAAATCCCCGGTGATGCTCCCGGCGGTCACCTGGGCCAGGCAGCCCTGGTTAAGCAACCTGAGGAGGCGCTCCGGCTTTTCCCGGAACAGGGGATGGCGCTCCGGATGGGCGAGAATGGGGGTGAGCCCCCGGGAGAGGAGCTCGAAGCAGATGTCCTCGGTGGCCGGCGGGATGGCGGTATCCGGCATCTCCAGGCAGAGGTAGCGCCCCTGATCGTTCACCGTCAGCAGCCGCCCATCCCGAAGGAGCTCCAGCATCTCCGGGCATAAGGGCGCCTCGCAGCCCACCGCCACTTCCAAAGGGATTTCGGCTTCCTTAAGCCGGGTGCGCAATTCCTCCGCCTTGGCCAGGATGCGCGCCGCCGGGTTGAGGCGGTCCATCTCCACCAGCCGCCGGGCAAAGAGGTGCGGGGTGGCGGTCACCGTGGTGATGCCGTCCGCCACCGCCAGCCGGGCCATCTCCAGGGCCCCCTCCCAACTGGCGGGGCCGTCGTCCAGCCCGGGGAGGATGTGCACATGCAGATCAATCATGGCCCAAGGGGTCGGGGAAAAGGCTGTGGGCGGAGCAGGAGTAAATAAGCTCCGGCTCCTTCTCCCGCTGATTCACGGCCTCAGCCCGAGCGGTCGCCCTCCACCTTGACGGCGAAGGCCAGGCCGTCCCGCTCCGGGGAATGCTGGGGCAGGAGGCAGAGCAACGGCACGCTGCGCCACCCCGGGGAGAGGAAAAGCTCCCGGTTGAAATCCGCCGCCGCGGCAAAGCCCACGTTGTCGGCCACCAACAACCCCCCGGGCCGGAGCAGCCGATGGCAGTGGGGCAAAGCCGGCAGATACCCCTCCTTGTCAATATCCAGGAAAATGAAGTCAAAGGGGCCGGTGAGCTCGGCCAGGATTTTCAGGGCCTCCCCGGTGCGCACTTCCACCCGGTCCGCCACTCCGGCCCGGGACAGGTTGGCTTGCGCCCGGGCGGCCATGACGGGGTCCCGTTCCAGAGTGAGAAGATGGCCGTCGGTCACGGCCAGGGCCCGGGCCAGGTAGATGGCGGAATAGCCGGTGGCGGTCCCCAGCTCCAGGACCTGGCGGGCGCCCATGGCCACCACCAGCAGGGCCAAAAGCTCCGCCACCACCGGCCCGACGATGGGGATGCGTTCAAAGACGGCCTCTTCCTCCAGGCGCTTCAAAAATTCGTCCCGCGGGGGCACGAAACGGCGGAAATAGCCTTCCAGATCCGGGAGCATGCTCATGGATTGACCTTTGAGGAGAATGGCACTATTGCTAACGGGCGATTGAGACCGGCATCCTGATAGCTTACAATAACATGTATCAAACGTGAGGGTGAAAGAAAAGCCGCCGTGGCCGTCCTGGACCGACTGAAAGCCTGGCTCACCCGCCGGCGGCAGGCCGCCGGAGCCGGACCTGCGCCCTCACTTCTGGAACGTTACCAGCACTACAAGCGTCTCCTGGCCGCCAACGGCGCCATCCTGGCCATTCTGGCCGACCTGCAGACCAAGCAGGCCGAAGACTATGTCTTTGACATGGCCTACGTGCGCAACGCGGTCAGCCGCCTCAACCGGGAGGTGGAAATCCTGGTGGAGGCCCTCATCGCCCTCTCCGGCGGCCGTTATCAGGGCCTACGGGAGGCCCGGGAACGGGTGGCCGCCAGGCTCCTGGAGGAGCTGGCCCCGCCGGAGATCCGTCCCGGCCCCCTGGCCCTGCCTTTAAGCAAAGTCACCGAGGGCCACTTCTTCGGCGGCAAGGCGGAAAAGCTGGGGGAACTGAAGCGCCTGGGTTTTCCGGTCCCCCGGGGCTTTGCGGTGAGCGCCTACGCCCAGAAAGTCTTCTTCCAGCAAGGCGGCCTGGAAGACTTCATCCGGGAGACCATCCAGGAGGCCGACATCCGCAATCTGGCCAGCCTGGAGCGGGCCGGGGAGACCATCCGGGAGCGCCTCCTGGCCACGCCGCTGCCGGGGGACCTGTCTCAGGCCCTCACCGCCCAAACGCGCCGCCTGGACGTCCCCCGGGTGGCGGTACGCAGCTCCGCCCTGCAGGAGGACGGCTTCCACAGCTTCGCCGGCCAG
Organism: Desulfobaccales bacterium; assembly: GCA_037481655.1. Classification (NCBI taxonomy): domain Bacteria; kingdom Pseudomonadati; phylum Thermodesulfobacteriota; class Desulfobaccia; order Desulfobaccales; species Desulfobaccales bacterium. The sequence goes on from JBBFLF010000027.1 coordinate 7,318, forward strand.
TTTGAGAGCCTGCTCAACGTGCCCGCCCCCGAGCTGGAAGAGCGCTACAAGGAGGTGCTGGCCAGCCAGTTCACCCCCCGGGTGCTGTATTACTGCCACGCCCGGGGCTTCACCTATCAGGACCTGGCCATGGGGGTGCTGGTGATGGAGATGGTGCCGGCGAAGGCCGCCGGGGTGCTCTATACCGCCGACCCCAAAACCGGGGAGAAGGCTGTGCTCATCAACGCCGTCTTTGGCCTGGGCACCGCGGCGGTGGGCGGCCACGCCGAGCCGGATGTCTACCGGGTGGAGGAGGGGCGCCTGGCGTCGCTGCGGCTGGGCCGGAAAGCCCAGCGCCACCGGCTCCGGCCGGAAGGGGGCGTGGCGGAAGAGGAGGTGCCGGAGGCGGAGCAGCCCTGCCTCACTGAAGCCCAGGTCCTGGAGCTGGCGGCCTTAGGAGAGCGAATTGCCGCCCATTTCGGGGTCCCCCAGGATGTGGAGTGGGCCATAGATGAGGCAGGGGGCTTCCATATCCTTCAGGCCCGGCCGCTTAAGATCAGCCGGCCTTCCCGGGGGGCCTATCTGCCGCCCCGCCTCAAGGAGGTGCCCCTGCTGGCGGAAGCCGGCATCATTGCCTCCCGGGGGGCCGCCGCCGGGCCGGTGTTCCGCCTGGAAGATCCGGACGTCAGCCTCGTTCCCGAAGGCGCGGTGCTGGTGGTGCGCCGGGCTCTCCCCGAATACGGCCTGGCGGTGGGCCGGGTGGCGGCGGTGGTCTCCGAAGGCGGCAGCGCCACCAGCCACCTGGCCACGGTGCTGCGGGAGGCCGGGGTACCGGCGCTCTTCGGCGTCCGGGAGGCCTGGCAACGCCTCACCCCGGGGGACGTGGTGACGGTGGACGCCTATTACGGCAACATCTACGCCGGCCGCCAAGAGGGGCTCCTGAAAGCGCCCCCTGCCGACCCCATCCTGCACCAGAGCCGGGCCCGCCAAGCCCTGGAACGGGTGATGAAACACATCATCCCCCTGAATCTCCTGGACCCCCGGGATCCCGGCTTCCGGCCCCGCAACTGCCGCACCTACCACGACATCACCCGCTTTGCCCACGAAAAGGCCATGGCGGAGCTCTTTCAGGTCTCCCGCCACGGCTCCCGGGAGTTTGCCCGGCGGCTGGTCTCCTCCCTGCCCCTGGAGATTTATGTGGTGGATGTGGGCGGGGGCCTGAGGCCCGAAGCCCGGGAAGCCCCGGAGGTCACTCCCGAGGATATCACTTCCCGGCCCATGCAGGCCTACTGGCGGGGGGTGGCGGCCATCGGCTGGCAGGGTCCCCGGCCCCTGGATCTGGCCGGCTTCATGAGCGTGGTCATGGGGGCCGCCTCGGACACCCAGGCCATGGATCGCCTGCAGGAGGACAACTACGCCATCCTGGCGGCGGATTATCTGAACTTCTCCAGCCGCCTGGGGTATCATTTCACCACTGTGGACGCCTATTTCGGCGAGCCGGAGCAGAGCTACGTCACCCTGGTGTTTTACGGCGGCGGCGCCGATGTGAGCCGGCGGGTGCGCCGGGCCCAGTTCCTGGCCCGAGTGCTCACCCACCTGGATTTCCGGGTGGAGGTGAAGGGCGATTCCCTCACCGCCCGCCTGGACGGCGTCAGTCTGGAGGTATTGGAAGAGCGGCTGGAGGTCCTGGGCCGCCTCATCATGGCCAGCAAGCAGCTGGATGTCGCCATGGCGGACGACAGCCTCATCGAGCAGTACTTCGAGGAATTCATCAATTCCGGCTATCGCCTGGCCCGCTGACCCGAGCCTCAGGGAGCCAGGACTTTCCTGGCCGGTTCTGGTCAACGGCTTGCCCTGTATTGCCCTCGGCGCCTGTGACTGAGGGATCCCCGCCGGCACCCTCTTGTGCCGGCGATCAATTGAGAGGTGCATATGGAATGGCTGTGGCTGCTCCTGCTGGTGGCAGCGATCCTGCTCCTGGCCCGAGGGGGCTGCTGAGGCAGGTGATTCCCGGCTTCGGGTAAGCTGGAAAAAAAAATTAAGGGCGGCCCCGCGGCCGCCCGGCAGCAATCAAAGAAGGGGGCTCCAGACCATACGTGCTCCGGAGCCCCCGACGGTTCTGATCAGTGACCCAGACCCAGCTTTTCCGCCTGCTCCTTTTTGAAGCCGATCCACAGGCGGACCATGATGACCACGCACATCCCCAGGGCGGCGCACATCACCACCCAGGCGGCGGCCACGGAGAAGTTGAACTGCTTCAAGGCCACGGAAAGGCCCGCCAGGATGATCATGATGGCGAAAAGCAGCCGGATGCCGTAGCCCCTGACGTATTTCACCGCAGTGACGCCGATCTGGGCGCCCACCGAGGCCCCCACCAGCATGTAGATGGCGGCCACGATGTCCACCGCGCCCTTGATGCCGTAGGTCCAGCAGCCGTAGGCGCCGGCGAAGAGCACGGAGAAGAGGTCGGTGCCCACCGCAATGGCCGTGGGGCAGCCGATGAGATAGATCAAGGCCGGCATGCGGATGAAGCCGCCGCCCACGCCCAGGAAGCCGGAGAGGTAGCCGGTGAAGAAGAACACCCCCATCACCGTCCAGAAGGAGATGGTGATGCCGGAGGTGGGGAAGTGCATCATGGGGGGCAGGTTCCAGGCCTTGCGGGGCGGAGCCGTGCCCGCGGCCCGGGCCGCCGCCTTGGCTGCCGCGGCCGCAGCCCGCTGCTCTTTGGTGGCGTAGTCATAGATCATGTAAATGCCCAGGCCGAAGAGCAGGGCCATGTACGTATAGCGTACTACCGGGCCGGCCAGCCCCAGGCGGGTGAGAAACATGACGCTCTGGGCGCCGGCCTCCACCCCGATGACCGAGCCGATGATGGACCAGATGCCCAGCTTGAAGTCCACGTTCCCCATCTTGCGGTGCTTGGCGGTGGCCACGATGGACTTGCCGAAGATGTGGGCCAGGTCGGTGCCGATGGCATAGGCCATGGGGAAGCCGAAGATGTTCAGGGCCGGGGTCACCACCCAGGCGCCGCCGACGCCGAAGAAGCCGCCCAGCACGCCCACGGAGAAGCCGATGGCCACGAGGATAAGGGCGTTGAAATCCCGTTCCGCAATGGGCAGATAAACATTGAAGAAATCCAGCATGTGCCTTATCCTCCCCCCTTACTCGTGGTGCTCGATCTTGCTGACTTCCATGCCGATGGCCTTGAGGATGACGTCGGTCACCACCGCGATGGCCGCCCCCACCACTCCCATGACAATCGTCACCAGGATGGCAAAGACAAACTTGTTGCTATTATACCAGGAGGCGAAAAAGTAATTGATGGCGCCCAGGCCCTCCACCCGCACCGTCCGGGTGGCCATGTCCGGGACGTCCTTGTCCCCCGGGCCGGCGGCCAGGGCCAGGACCGGGAGGGCCAGAAGGACAAAGTTGACGAACATGATTTTCAGTTTCTTCATTCTCACCCTCCAAAAAAGTTTATAATTGCACTTCAGGAGCGGACAGTGCCGGACCTGAATCCACTTCCCGGTCAGAATTGTTTACAGGCCGTCAAAGAGCCGGGGTGTGAGTCGGCTCTGGCGGGGTGGAAACAAGAAAAAAACCTGGCACATATTTTGCTAAATTAAAATTTTTTAGCTGGAAATCGTGAATTAATTCACATTATCTTCCCCTGCTTGTCAAGAGATTTTTCATCAACGGACCTTATGGGGTGGCGGGATTTTTTCCGATGGCGCCGCAAGCCGGCCCAACGTCTCGGGCTGAGGGAAATCTTCCAGGGTTTCCAGCAGGTTCTGGCGGCCAATAATGAAGTCCTGGCCCTGATGGGCGACCTGGAGGAGAAGCTCTCCGGCCGCCTCAGCCTGGACCTGCCGGAGCTGCGCCGGGTGATCCACACTCTGGATGAGCACCTCACCCGGCTGGTGGCCGCCCTGGCCCGTATGTCCGGCAACCGCTGGCCGGAGCTGGAGCAGACTCGCCGCCGGCTCCAGGTCCTCATCCAGATGCGGCTGGCGGAGCATCCTCCCGTCCCGGAGACGCCGTTCGTTCTCTTTCTCCGCCAAGCCAAACCGGAGGAGCTGGCCGCCCTGGGAGGCAAGGCCGCCAATTTGGCCCGCCTGGCCCAGGCCGGGTTGGCGGTGCCCGAGGGCTTTGTGGCCACCGCCCGGGCTTACCGCCGGTTCATGAGTCAAAGGCTCCCCGGCAAGACCACGGTGCTGGAGGAGGTGATTCAGGCGCGGCTGGCCCGGCTGGATTTTGCCGATCCGGCGGCGGTGGCCCAGGCGGCCCGGGAGATCCAGGCCCTCATCCTGGCCCAGCCCCTGCCCGACGACCTTTCTCAGGAGCTCCTGAACGCCGCCCGCCGCCTGGCCCCCAACGGCACCCGCCTGGTGGTGCGCTCCAGCGGCTCCCGGGAGGAGGTGACTGCCACCTTTGCCGGGGTCTATGACAGTTTCCTCAACGTCTCTCCGGAGGAGGTCCCCGAGCGCTGGCGCCAGGTGGTGGCCAGCCACTTCTCCCACCGGGCCCTGCAATATTTCCGGGACCTGGGCCTGGAGGTGGCCGAGGCCTTCATGGCGGTGCTGGTGCAGCGCCTCATCCCGGCCCGGGCCGCCGGCGTGCTTTTCACCACCGACCCCGAGAGCTTCCGCTTTGACCGGCTGCTGGTGAGCGCCTCCTGGGGGTTGGGGCCGGAGCTGGTGATGAGCGAAAGCAACCCGGACCTTTATGTGGTGGACAAGCAAAGCGGCCGGGTGGTCTCCTCCCAGGTGGGGCACAAAGCCCGGCAGCTCATCCTCCAGGGCGACCGGCTGGCGGCCCAGATCCTCCCCGCCGAAGTGGCCCAGACCCCGGTCTTGACCCCCCGGGACCTGGAGGAGCTGGCCAGGGTGGCCCTGGACCTGGAAGATCTCCTGGCCGGGCCCCAGGACGTGGAGTGGGTCCAGGACTGGCAGGGGCGTTGCCACCTGGTGCAGTGCCGGCCCCTGCGCATCTCCCGGGCCCAGGCCCGCCGCTTCCTGGAGGAGGTCGGCCGGGAGTGCCGGGCCGAAGTGCTCCTGGAGGCCGGCATCCCCGGCTCCTGGGGGGTGGGCGCCGGACCGGTGTTCATCCTCACCCCGGAGAGAAGTCAGGAAGAGGTGCCCGCCGGCGCGGTGCTGGTCATCCCCCGCACCTCCCCGCAGCTCACCCCGGTGCTCTCCCGGGTGGCCGCCCTGGTGGCGGATGTGGGCTCCGCCACGGGTCACATGGCCCTGGTGGCCCGGGAGTACGGCATCCCCGCCCTGGTGGACACCTTCCAGGCCACCAAGCTCCTCAAGCCGGGGGAGGTGGTGACGGTGGATGCCTACAACGCCCGCATCTACCGGGGCCGGGTGGAGGAGCTGGTGCGCTTTGAGGAGCGCCAGCGGCCGCATCTCTTGCGCTCCCCGGGGCTGGAGCGCCTCCGGGCCGTCCTGGATCTGATCGTGCCCCTCACCCTGGTGGACTTTAAAAGCCCCAAATTTCGGCCGGAGAACTGCCGCACCTACCACGACATCGCCTTTTTCGCCCATGAAAAGGCCATGCAGGTGATGTTCGGCCTCATGGACGAGGTGGCCGCCGGGCGGGTGCCGGCCCTGCGCCTTTTGAAACTGGACACCCGCCTGCCCCTGAACCTGCACCTGGTGGATGTGGGGGACGGCCTGGCCAGCCACGAAAATCCGGTGCCGCCGGAGGACATCCTGTCGGTGCCCTTCAAGGCCCTGTGGCGGGGCATCAGCCATCCGGACATCTCCTGGGCCGGCCCGGTACCGGTGAGCGTGGGCGGCTTCCTCCACGTCCTGGGCCAGTCCGCCATCCGCCCGCCGGAGCAGTTCTGGGACAAGACCTACGCCATCGTCTCCCGGCATTATGTCAACTACGCCTGCCGCCTGGGCTACCATTACCAGAGTGTGGACAGCTATTGCGGCCCCACCGCGGCGGACAACTACATCAATTTCAACTTCAAGGGCGGCGCGGCGGATGAACTGCGGCGTATCCGCCGGGCCAAGTTCATTGCCCTGGTGGTGGCGGCCTTGGGCTTTGAGGTGGAGCAGCACCTGGATGTCATCCGGGCCCGTTTCCGCAAACGCCCCCTGGAGGAAACGGAGGAGCGCCTGGATCTGGTGGGCCGCCTCATGGCCTACGTCCGCCAGATGGACATGCTCATGTCCCACGACGGCATGATCACCTTCCTGGCGGAGCGCTTCCTCGCCGGTCATTATGAGCGGCCCCAGGGAACAGAGGGCTTCTCCGGGCCCTCGTGACCCTCATTGCCGGATGGGGACCTGCAAAACCAGCGGAGGGATGATGGCGGCGGCTTTTCAGCGGCTTCTGGTATGCACCGACAGCTCCCCGGCCAGCGAGGGGGCCTTCCAGGCGGCCCTCAGCCTGGCCCGCGCCTTTGGCTGCGAGGTTTTTCTCCTCCAGGTGCTGGAAGTGAGCCCGGCCATGGCCGCCTTGGCGCCGGAGGCCCTGGTGAGCTGGGAGCGGGAGGTGCGCTCCCATCTTGAGGGCCTGAGGGAGCGGGCGCTGTCCCATGGAGTGGACCTCACCCCCGTGGTCCAATCAGCCGAGGCCGCCTATGCCGGCATCGTGGCGGAGGCCCGGCGCCTGAAGGCGGACCTCATCCTCATGGGCCGCCTGGGCAAAACCGGCCTGGCCCGCCTGCTTCTGGGGAGCACCGCCGCCCGCACCATCGGCTTGAGCCCGGTGAGCGTGCTCATTGTGCCCACGGAAACCCCCCTGGCCTGGGAGCGGCTGCTCATCGCCAGCGACGGCTCCCCGTATAGTGAGGCCGCCTTTGCCGAGGCCCTGCGCCTGACCCGCCTGTGGGGCAGCCGTCTTTATGGCGTCAGCGTCGCCCGGGAGGAAGGGGAACTGCCGGAGGCCGAGGCCATCGCCGGGGAGATGCTCACCCGGGCCAATGCCCTGGGCCTGCCTTTGGAAACCCTGGTCACGGTGGGCGTGCCCGATGACGCCATCGTGCGGCTGGCCCGGGAGCTGGCCGCGGACCTCATCATCCTGGGGAGCCACGGCCGCACCGGCTTCACCCGCCTGCTTCTGGGGAGCGTGGCCGAACGGGTCATCGGCACCGCCCCCTGTCCCGTCCTGGTGGTGAAAAAGCCCGGCAAAGAAGAGTGAGCGCCTGGGAAAGTCTGTGAAGGAAGGTGTAAGGGCCCGGACAAAAAGGAAGGCCACTCAGGTCACGGCCCGTCTGCAGACGGCCGGATGCCTTCGTGGCCCCGTTCCTTTCAGGTGAGCGGCCTTCCCTCAGTGACAGCAGGTGTGCTCGTGGTGGTGATGCCCGTCATTGTGGGCATGCTCGTGGGTGTGCACCACCGCTTCGTGGCTGTGCTCATGCCCGTCATGGCTGTGGGTCACCGCCTCATGCCGGTGCTCATGCTCATGCTTGTCCTTGGTATGGCAGCACATGCTCCTTCACCTCCTTCCTGCCCTCAATGGCGCTTATTTTTTTAAATAAACATTATTGCCATTATTTCAATAACCCGGGCGCCGGCGGGTGCATCGTTTCTCAGGCCTAAGGGCTCAGGCTACCGCCCTGCCGCCGGGAACTTAAACGGGAGCTTCCCCTGCCCGCCTGGGAGGCGGCCTGCGGTTGGGAACCTCCGCCCCTCCTTACGTCATCTGCACGGGGGCCCCTGCAAGGCCTGGCGCACCCGCTCCGGCAGTTCTCTCGCCCGCCAGTCCCGGGTGATGGCCACCAGGGTGGCGGTGCCTTCGGCCAACAGCTCCTGGCCGTGTTCCGGAAAGAACTCGAAATGGAAGATGACCGCCCGTTCCCTCAGTTCCTTCACCTTGGTGCGGATGGTGAGGCGGTCGCCGTAGCGGGCCGGTCGCCGGAAGCGGCACCAGGCCTCCACCACCGGCAGACCGAAGCCTTCCTCCACGTTTCGGAAGGTGCCCTCGGGTTTCAGGCCCACCGCCCGCAGGAACTCCTCAATGGCCCGGTGGCACCAGCGAAAATAGGTGACAAAGTAGACAATCCCATAAGGATCGGTATCCCCGAAGCGCACCCTCACCTGGGTGGCATGGGAGAATTCCTCCGCGGCCATGGAATCCCTCCTGGCCTCCTCCTCCGGCGGGAGGCCTCTGTCCGATTGCGCGGGTAAAAGAGATTTCCTTCACAAAAAGTGGATTGACAGCCGGACAAAAAGAAAATACCTTTACCTATTCGTATACCAATCCCCCGCGCACACGGTAAAGAAAATTTGCGTCTGCGCGCCTTGGGGCTCCGGCCTCTGGCGCGGGACAAGGAGTCGCCTATGAAAACTGTGGCCGAGCGGATCCAGGAGCTGAAGGAGAAAGAGGCTCAGATCAAGGCCATGGGCGGGCCGGAGGCCGTCGCCAAGCAGCACAAATCCGGCAAGCTCACGGCCCGGGAGCGCCTGGATCTCTTCTTCGACCCCGGCACCTTCCGGGAAACCGACATCTTCGTCAAACACCGCTGCGTCAACTTCGGCATGGAAAAGGTGGACATCCCCGCCGACGGCGTCATCACCGGCTTCGGCCGGGTGAACGGCCGGCCGGTCTTCGCCTTCGCCCAGGACTTCACCAGCCGGGCCGGCTCCTTGGGAGAGATGCACTCCAAGAAGATCTGCAAGGTCATGGATCTGGCCCTGAAGGCCGGGGTGCCCTTCGTGGGCTTCAACGACTCCGGCGGAGCCCGTATCCAGGAGGGGGTGGATTCCCTCTCCGCCTACGGCCAGATCTTCTACCGCAACGCCATCGCCAGCGGCGTCATCCCGCAGATCTCCGCCATCATGGGGCCCACCGCCGGGGGCGCGGTCTATTCCCCCGCCATGACCGACTTCATCTTCATGGTGAAGAAGACCAGCTACATGTTCATCACCGGCCCGGACGTCATCAAAAGCGTCACCGGCGAGGAGATCAGCTTCGAGGACCTGGGCGGCGCCATGGCCCACAATATAAAAAGCGGCGTGGCCCACTTCGCCTGTGAGTCCGATGAGGACTGCATCAACCAGATCAAGCGCCTGCTGTCGTTTCTCCCCAACAACAACCTGGAGGACCCGCCCATCGCCCCCTGCTCCGACCCGGTGGGGCGGGAGGAGCCGGCCCTGGACCGCATCGTGCCGGACAACCCCCGGGCTTCCTATGACATGAAGGACGTCATCCGGGCCATCGTGGATGACGGGGATTTCTTTGAGCCCCACGAGCTCTACGCCCAGAACATCATCGTGGCCTTCGCCCGCCTCAACGGCCGGCCGGTGGGCATCATCGCCAACCAGCCCCAGGTGCTGGCCGGCTGCCTGGACGTGGACGCAGCGGACAAGGCCACCCGCTTCATCCGTTTCTGCGACGCCTTCAACATCCCGCTCCTCACCATCGCCGACGTGCCCGGGTATCTGCCGGGAAGCGATCAGGAGCACCGGGGCATCATCCGCCACGGCGCCAAGCTCCTGTGGTGCTACTCCGAGGCCACCGTGCCCAAGATCACCCTCATCACCCGCAAGGACTACGGCGGCAGTTACCTGGCCATGTGCTCCCGGGACCTGGGCGCAGACGTGGTCCTGGCCTGGCCCACCGCCGAGATCGCCGTCATGGGCGCCGAGGGCGCGGCCAACGTCATCTTTCGCCGGGAGATCCAGTCGGCCCCGGACCCCGAGGCCAAGCGCCAGGAACTCATCCAGCACTATCAGGAACTGCTCTACAACCCCTACATCGCCGCCTCCCGGGGGTTTGTGGATCTGGTCATCGTGCCCCGGGAGACCCGGCCCCGGATCATCGAGGCCCTGGAGGTCATGAGCACCAAGCGGGAGTCCCTGCCGCCCAAAAAGCACGGCAACATCCCGGTGTGAGATAAGTCCAAAGTCCAAAGTCCAAAGTCTTGGGAGTCCAAGGTCCAAAGTCCAAGGCCAGGAAATAACTTTGAACCTGGAACCGCTGCCACGAGGAGAAGATATGCCCGTCAAACCGCAGATCCTGGCCGCCATCAGCGCCGCCATCCAGGCCTACCTGCAGGACGAGGAGGCCCTGATGGCCCAGGCCGCCGCGGCCCCGGCCCCGGCTCTGCCTGCGCCGCCCGCCAACCTGTGGGGCATCAGCGGCCGCCAGTGGGTCATGCAGACGCGGCAGCTCATCCAGCGCCGCGCCTTGAAATAGCGAGAGCGGGGGGAGGGCCAGGGGAGCATGGCTCCCCCGGTCTCCCCTCACCCTCCCCTCCCAACCCCCTTTACGGGGTCGGGGGTGGGGGCTTGGGGGAGGGGGTAAGGCCTGTGGCCCTTAGCCTCCTCCCCCAAACACCACACAAGGAGTTGACAGATCATGGCCGGAAAAAACCCCATCAAGTTTACTGACACCACTTTCCGAGACGGGCACCAGTCGCTGTTGGCCACCCGCATGCGCACCGAGGACATCATCCCCTTCATGGAGCGCATGGATGAAATGGGCTACTTCGCCCTGGAGGTCTGGGGCGGCGCCACCTTCGACACCACCCACCGCTTTCTGGGGGATGATCCTTGGGACCGCATCCGTCTCATCAAAAGAATTCTCAAAAAAACCCCCACCATGATGTTGCTGCGGGGCCAGAACCTGGTGGGCTATCGCAACTACGCCGACGATGTCACCTACCGCTTCGTGCGCTACGCCGCGGAGCAGGGGGTGGACATCTTCCGGGTCTTTGACGCCTTGAACGACATGCGCAACTGGGAGACCTCGGTCAAGGCTCTCATGGACGCCAAGAAGGAGGGCCTCATGGCCCACTTCCAGGCGGCGGTGTGCTACAGCCTCACCCAGCGGCGCATGGGCGGCCCCATCTTCAACCTGGAATACTATGTGGACTTCGCCAAGCGGGCCGAGGACATGGGGGCCGACTCTTTCTGCCTCAAGGACATGGCGGGCATGTGCTCCCCCTATGATGCCTACCAGATCATCAAGGCCCTGAAAGAGACCATCAAGATCCCGGTGGAGTTCCACACCCACTATACCTCGGGCTCCGGCTCCATGAGCTACCTCAAGGCCATTGAAGCCGGGGTGGATATCGTGGACACCTGTCTGTCGCCCTTTGCGCTGAGGACCTCCCAGCCGGCCATCGAGCCCCTCATCGTGGCGGTGGAGGGCACCGACCGGGAAACCGACATGGATCTGGCCAAGCTCATTGAGATCGGCTACGACCTGGAGAAGGTGGCGGTGAAATACCGCGATCTCCTGGACACCAGCAAGATGGCCCAGATCGACACCGGCGTGCTCCTGCACCAGATTCCCGGCGGCATGTATTCCAACCTGGTGAACCAGCTCAAGGAGCTCAACGCCCTGGACCGCATCCACGAGGTGATGGCGGAGCTCCCCAACACCCGCCGGGAGCTGGGCTACCCGCCGCTGGTCACCCCCACCAGCCAGATCGTGGGCATTCAGGCGGTGCTGAACGTGCTCTTCGGCCGCTATCAGCAGGTCACCGCCGAGACCAAGGGCCTGGTCTACGGCTTGTATGGCAAGACCCCGGCCCCGGTGGACCCGGAGGTGCAGAAGATTGTGCTCAAGGGCTACGAGCGGGGCGAGACCCCCACCGACAAGCGCCCCGGCGACATCCTGGAGCCCGAATGGGAGAAAGCGGTGGAGGAGACCAAGGGGCTGGCCAAAGACGAAGGCGACATCCTCATCTACGCCCTCTACCCCACCACCGGCAAGCGCTTCCTGCGCTGGAAGTATGGTCTGGAGCCCATCCCCGAAGAGGTCAAGGGCAAGAGCCTGGAGCAGATCAAGCTGGAGGACGAGGTCCTCAATACCATCAAGAAGAAAAACCTCTTTGCCAAAGTCAAGGAATATCTGGACGGCCTGGAGAAGCCGGTGCCGGAAAAGGGCCCGGGCCTCCGGACCTTCAACGTCTTTGTGGACGGCCAGTACTACCAGGTGGAGGTGGAGTGCACCTCCGGCGCGCCGGTGATCACCGGCATTGCCCCCGCGGCCATGCCGGCGGCGGCACCCAGGCCGGCGGCCGCTCCTGCCGCGGCCCCGGCGCCGGCAGCCAAACCTGCGGCGGCCCCGGCAGCCGCGCCCGCCGAAGCCCTGGCCGAAGGCGAGGTGCCCTTGCGGGCCCCCATGCCCGGCATGATCATCAGCTACAACGTCAAGGTGGGCGACAAAGTGGAGACCGGGGACCTGGTCTGCGTGCTCGAAGCCATGAAGATGCAGAACTCGCTCCCCGCGCCCGCCAGCGGCACGGTCAAGGCCATCAACTTCGAGCCCGGCGCCAGCGTCGCCAAGGACGCGGTGATCATGGTCATCGCCAAGTAACCACCCGGCTGATGTGAACCTGACATGAAAGGGGCGGTCGCGGCCGCCCCTTTTGCTTTATGATGCAAAGGTCATCGGGGAGCGGGATGCAGGCGGCACCTCGCCCGAGGACTGCCTCCCCCTGCCCTCTGGAAAAAATTTTCCCTTTCCTCACTTTCCCTTTAACATTCCTCACCTCTCCCCCTTCTAATTCAGCGACGACAGACACATTCCTTGGGGAGGAAGGAACCGATGGTGTCCTGGCGGAAAGCGATCGTTTTAGGGATCATCGCCGGCTGGCTGTGGGGCTGCAGCGGCACGCACCCTTACACCTACACCGGCGCCGCTCTGGGTGGAGGCGTGGGGGCCCTCACCGGCGCGGCGGTGGACCACAACAACCGCTGGCGGGGCGCAGCCATCGGCGGTCTGATGGGCGGCGTCCTTGGCGGGGTGGCCGGCGAGCTGGCCCGGCAGAATCAGGCCTATCAGGGCGGCTACTCCGGCGGGCAGCGCTACGGCTACAACTACTATCAGGACCAGTATTCCGGCTACTATGACGGCGATTCCTGTCCGCCCTCCGGTTTCCAGGCCGCCCGGCCGCCGGTGCAGAGGCCATATTACAACTATTAACCGCGGATGAGGCGGGCTTCTCCGGCCCGCCGGCCCACCAGACGGGGGAGGATGACGTGGGAGCACCTCAGCCGCCGGCAGAGCGGCAAAAGGAGCAGGTCATGAAGACATGGCGAGGTCTGGCTTTGGCAGTGCTGCTGGCGGCGGCTTCCGGCTGCGCCGCCTATCCCAACGTCTACTACCCCGGCGGCTATGGTGGCTATGGCGGCTACAGCGGCTATGGCGGTTACCCCTATGGGAGCGCCGCCCCGTACGGCGGTTACGGGGGCTATGGCTATGAGGCCTACCCCTACAGCGCCTCGCCTTATGCTTACGGCGGCTCCCCCTATTACGGCTCCGGCGGGGTGGCGGTGCCGGTGCCGGTACCCGTGCCCCAGCCGGTGCCGGACTCCGGCTACTACTCCGGTAATTACCACAGCGGCAGCAATTACGGCACCTATCCCCGGAGATACAGCCGGCGCTATCCAGGTGAGGTGACCCCGCCGGCGGAGACTGACGGCACCACCCCCTCCTCCGACCAGCAGGCCCGGGAGCGCTGGCGGGAGCGGTGGCAGCGCCAGCACGACAATGCCACCCCCGGCACTACCCCTAGCCCAGGGAGCGGCAGCAACACTCCGGGAACTTCCCAGCAGCCGCCGTCTTCCCCGCAGATGCAGGCCCTTAGGGAGCGTTTTCAGCAGCAGCAACAGCAGCGCCTCAACGCCGGCGATAGCTCCCAGAATCTGCCCGGCAGCACCCCGGGAGGAACCCTAAGCCGCCAGTTCCCGTCCGGCTCCTCGGGTTTTCAGCCCCCGACGTCCGGTCAGAACCGCTCCACCCTGGGGCCGACCCCGCCATCCGGCCTCACCGGCCCGGGGATGCGCTCCGGCGGCATGATGCCCGGCAGCATGCCGCGGCCCAGCACCATGCCACCCACCGGCGGCCTGAGGTCCGGGGGGAGTGCCCCCATGATGGGGAGTGCCCCCATGATGCGGACCGCCCCGTCGGCGCCGTCCCCCATGCGGGCGCCTTCGTCGGCCCCGGTAATGCGGGCCCCGGCTCCCACAGCGCCCAGAACCATGGCGGCTCCCTCCGGCGCCGCGCCCCGGACCGCCGCTCCGGCCCCCTCCGGCAGCAACCGGGGCACTGCCCGGTGGGGAGGACAGCCGCAATAGCACGAGGTGAGCCTGGGGACCAGAAACCGGATTTCTGATCCCAGCCAAACCGACAAGAACCCGGTGCCGCCATACAGGCGGTGCCGGGTTTTTCTTTGGCAATTGCCGCAGAATCGTTTAGGCTGGGGAAAATGTCCCTGGCATCCCTTGAGGGGGAGCGGCATGGGAGGTTCAGCAGTACAGCCTGAGGCCCACCGGCGCCTGGAAGAGATTCCCTTGGCTGCGGTGGACTTAAGAGGCCACCCCTTCAGCCCCGGCCTGCCCCGGGACCTCGAGGCCCTGAAGGCCTCCCTCCTGACCGTGGGCCTGCTGGCGCCGCCTTATCTGCGAACGCAGGAAGACGGAGGATTTCAGGTGGTGACGGGCCTGAAACGCCTTACAGCCGCCCGGGAGCTGGGCTGGCAGACGATGCCGGCCTTTGTCCTGCCGGCCGGGACACCGGAGTTCACCTGCCTCCTCCTCTCCCTCTACGATAACGCCGCCCGCCCCCTCGACCCTTGGGAGCAGGCCTTTTATGCCGCCTGCTTGTGCCGGCACCTGCCCCAGGAGGAGGTGGTCCGCCGTTACCTCCCCGTGCTGGGGCTGGCGCCGGCTCCCCGCCTGCTCCAGCGCCTCCTAAAGGTGGCAGAGCTTCAGGACCCCTGGCCGCCTCTTATCGCCACCGGCCGCCTCTCCGTGAACGCCGCCGCCCTCCTGTCGGGCTGGCCGCCTGAGGCCCAGGCCGCCGCCTGGCCTTACTTCAGCACCCTCCCCTTGAGCCACCGCACCCAGGAGGAGTTCCTGGAAGGGGTGGAGATTCTGGCCCGGCGGCGGGGCGTGGCCCTTGCCCACCTCCTGGCGGACCCGGAGCTGGCCGGGCCGCTCACCGCCCCGGACCTGTCTCCCGCGTCCCGGGCCGAGGCGGTGCGCCGGCGCCTTAAGGAGCTGGTCTTCCCGGAGTTCAGCCGGGCAAAGCGGGCTTTTCAGGAGGGCCTGAAAGCCCTGGGCCTGGCCGGCCACCCGAAAATCCGCCTGGAGCCGCCCCCGGCCTTCGAAGGCCCGGATTTCCGGCTCACCCTGACCTTCACCGATGCCGCCGAGCTGCAGATGCTTTTGAGCGAGGTGCAGCGCCTGGCCGCCAGCCAGGAGTTCAGCCGCCTGACCCATCTCTGAACCGGGGGTCCGCAGGCCGGGCCCGTCAGTGACCGGCTTCCCCCACCGCCACGGAGGGCAAAAGCATGTTGGTCTTCATCAGCGATCTCCATTTTACCGACGGCACCGCCGGCGAGCACAACCTCACCCCCCGGGCCTTTGACTATTTCTTTGATGACCTGGAAGGCATCATCAAAGACCCCCGCAACCGGGTACGGGAGCTGCACCTGGTCTTTCTGGGGGACATCTTCGACCTCCTGCGCACCACCGGCTGGTTCGGCTATCCGGAGAATGAGCGGCCCTGGGGCCAAAACCCCACCGCCATGGAGGTGCACGCCGCCACCCTCTTCGATGAGCTCACCGCCCACCCCAAAAACCGGGAGAGCTTCGCCAAGATCAGAGGGCGGCTGGCCACCCTAAAGACGCTGGTGGACCAGGTAAGAGTGCTCTATGTGCCGGGCAACCACGACCGCCTGGTCAATCTCTCCCGGCGCCTCAGGGACAAGGCGGTTCAGGCCCTGGGGCTGACCCAGGACCCGCAAAACCGCTTCCCCCATTGGCTGGAATATCCCGACTACGGCGTCTTTGCCCGCCACGGCCATGAATACGACTATTACAACTACGAAGGCGGCCCCGCCCAGGCCGAGGCGGATTACGATCAGGTGCCCATCGGCGATCCCATCACCACCGAGCTGGTCTCCCGCCTGCCCTTTGAGCTGGAGCGGCGTCTGCAGCTCCCCGCCCCAGACAAACAGCGCCTGGTGGCCAACTTCCAGGACATTGACAACGTGCGCCCCTTGAGCGCGGTGGTGGAGTGGCTGCTCTACCAGGTGGAGCAGCAGCCCGCCTGGCTCAAAGAGCTCATCGAGGACGTGGTGGACGACTGCATCCGGGCCTTCTACCGGCTGGACTTTGTGAAAAGGTGGTTCGACCGCCACGACAAGTGGCTGGACCCCTTCGACAAGGCGGACCAGATCCAGATGGCCCTCTTCATTCTCGAGAAATTCAAGGTCTTTTCCCTGGACAAACTCTGGTCTCTGGCCAGCCGGGCCAAAGGGGCGCTCATGAAGGACGACCTCCTGGCGGCGGCCCCCGAGGAGGCGGCTCTGAGGGACCCCCGCTTCCGCTTCGTGGTTTACGGCCATACCCATGACCCCCTGGTGGTCCCTCTCCGACGGCGCTTCCAGCAGGAGCAGCTCTATCTCAATACCGGCACCTGGCGGGCCCGCCACCAGAAAGCCATGCTGGACGCCAGCTTCGTCAGTTGGAAAAACCTCACCTACGTCATCTTCTTCCGGCCGGAGGAACGCCCCGGACGCCAGGCCCTCTTCGAGACCTGGACCGGCACCCTGAAGGAGGTTTGAAATAAGGGAATGGAATGCGACGACTCTCCGGAGTATCCGTGAAATGCCTTTCCCTAATAAGGGATTGGGGGAGGGGGTAAGGGGCCACCGCCCCTTAGCCCCCTCCCCAACCCCGATCTGCCTTGACTTGATGGGGAAACAGTTTAACTTGGAAGAAATTGGTTCCATAAAGGATGCGATCATGAGCACTCCCCGGCAGCCCAACCGTTTGGCCCAGGCCACCAGCCCGTATTTGCGGCAGCACATGTACAACCCGGTGGATTGGTACCCCTGGGGCGAGGAGGCCCTGGAGCGGGCCCGGCGGGAGGACAAGCCCATCTTTCTCTCCATCGGCTATTCCACCTGCCATTGGTGCCACGTCATGGCCCACGAATGCTTCGAGAACCCGGAGATCGCCGCCCTGATGAACGAGCATTTCATCAACATCAAGGTGGACCGGGAGGAGCGCCCGGATCTGGACGAGACCTATATGACCGCGGTGCAGCTCCTCACCGGCCGGGGCGGCTGGCCCATGAGCGTCTTCCTCACCCCGGACCTCAAGCCTTTCTATGCCGGCACCTATTTCCCGCCGGAGGACCGCCCGGGCCTGCCCGCTTTCCCTCGGCTTTTGCAGGCCCTGGCCAAGAGCTACCGGGAAAACCGCCAGGTGGTGGACAAGCTCACCACCGAGGTGACGGAGCGCCTGAAATTGGTGGCCACCCTCCCCGGGGAGACCCGGGAAGCGGAGGTGGGGGCGCTCACAGAGGCCGCCCATCGGCTCCTGCAGGAGTTTGACCCCGATTATGGCGGTTTCGGCGGGGCCCCCAAATTCCCCCGACCCCTGGAGCTGGGCTATCTCTTGACTTTTGCCCGGCTCTACGGTGATGAGGCCGCCCGGCAGGTGGTGTCCGTGAGCCTCACCCACATGGCCCGAGGCGGCCTCTATGACCAGGTGGGGGGCGGCTTCCACCGCTACTGCGTGGACCGGGAGTGGGTGGTGCCCCATTTCGAGAAGATGCTCTATGACAATGCCCTGCTTGCGCCTTTGTATCTGGCGGATTACCAACTGAGCGGCAGTCTCTTCTCCCGGCGCATCGCCCAGGAGACCCTGGAGTGGGTGCTCCGGGACTGCCTGGCCCCCGAAGGCGCCTTTTATGCCGCCTGGGACGCGGACAGCGAGGGGGTGGAGGGCAAGTTCTACGTCTTTTCCTGGGAGGAGTTCCGTCAGGCCATGGGCCCGGAGCTCCTGGATCTGGCCGCCACCGCCTTCGGGGTCACCCGGAAGGGGAATTTCGAGGGGAAAAATGTCCTCACCCGGCCCGTGAGCGACGCCGAGCTGGCGGAGGGCTTCGGGCTCACGGAAGAGGAGGTGGGCCGCCGCCTGGAGGAAGCCCGGGCCCGGCTGCTGGCCTTCCGGGAGGCCCGGGTGAAACCCCATCGGGACGAGAAGATCATCGCCGCCTGGAACGGCCTGATGATCAGCGCCCTGTGCGCCGGCGCCCAGGTTCTGGGCGAGCCGGCCTATGCTGGCCAGGCCCGGCGGGCGGCCCAGTTCCTCCTTACGGAGATGACCCGGGAAGGGCGTCTCTATCGCATTTATGCCGACGGCCGGCTGAGCGTTCCGGGGTTTCTGGATGATTACGCCGCCCTGCTCACGGCCCTTCTCGACCTCTACGAGACGGATTTCGACCCCGCCTGGCTCAGGGAGGCCATGGAGCTGGCGGCGCGGCTGGAAGCCCTCTTTCTCGACCCGGAAGACGGCGCCTACTTCTATGTGGGGGCCGATCAGGAGTCGGTCCTGGTGCGGAGCAAAAGCGCTTACGATCAGGCGGTGCCCGGGGGCAATTCCCTGGCGGCCTTAGGCTTGTGGCGTCTGTATCGTCTCACGGAGGAGGAGCGCTTCCTCAGCCGCTCTCAGGCCATCGTGCGGCGCTTTGTGGGAAATGCCCTGCAAAACCCCTGGGGCTTTGCGCATTTTCTCCTCACCCCCCTCCTCTCCCTGGCGCCGCCCCTGGATCTTACCCTGACAGGCCGGGGGAATGACCCCCGCACCCAGGCCCTGGTGAAGACGGTGCATGCCGCCTACCTCCCCGGCCGCCGGCTGGTGCTCAAGGACCCCCGCACGGCGGCGGAGCTCATGGCCTTGGTGCCCGCGGCCCGGTATTATGAAGAGCCCCTGGAAGGCCCGGCGGTGTACTTATGCCACCGTTACACCTGCCAGCCGCCCCTCACCGATCCCCAGGAGCTGGCGGCCCGCCTCAAGGAGCTCTTCCCCCTGCCGGAGGGCGGATGAGCCGGCAGGTCACCCCTCACGGAAGCCCTGAGCCGCCCCTGCCGGAGACCCCGGAGCGGCAGGCCATCCGGGCCCGGCTATTGCAGCACCTCACCTATCTCAGCGTCACCCTGGGGGAGCGCTCCATCTACCGGCCCAAAAACCTCCGGGCCGCCGAGGACTACGTCTTTCGTGCCTTTCAGGAGCTGGGCTATCCGGTCACCCGCCAGGTGTTCCTCTGCCAGAAGCAGGAGGTGGCCAACGTCATTGCCGGGATGGTGAAGCCTGCCGGCTACTACATCCTGGGGGCCCACTTCGACACCGTGGCCGGTTCCCCCGGGGCCGACGACAACGCCAGCGGCGTGGCGGTGATGCTGGAGGTGGCCCGCCTGGTGAAGGACATCCCCCTGCCCCGCCCTTGGGTCTTCATCGGCTTCACCACCGAGGAGCCGCCGGTCTTCGGCAGCCTGTACATGGGCTCCGACATCTATGCCCGCCGGGCCCGCCGGGAGGGCCACCGCATCCTGGGCATGCTCTGTCTGGAGAGCGTGGGCTATTTCCGCCCGGAGCCGGACACCCAGGTCATTCCGCTGCCCCTGAAATTTCTGGGCTACCCCACCACCGGCAACTTCCTGGGGCTCATCAGCGACCGGCGCTCCAAGGCCCTGATGGAGCGCCTCAAGGCGGCCCTCACCGCGGAGGGCACCCTGCCGGTGGAGACCCTGGCCGTGCCCCTGGGGGGGTATCTGGTGCCGGAGACCAGGCTGAGCGACCACGCCAATTTCTGGGACCAGGGCTACCCGGCGGTGATGCTCACCGACACCGCTTTCCTGCGCAACCCCAATTACCACACGGAGCGGGACCGCCTGGAGACCCTGAATCTCACTGCCATGGTGGAGCTCACCCTGGGCCTGGCCCGGTTTTTGCGGCAGGAGGCGGGCTGATCCTGGCCCTTGGGGAATCCGTGCTTTTCCGGTAAGCTAAGGGAAACAGAGACGGGCGTCTGCCGGGGCTATGGATGCCTAGGGAAGGTCACGACACCCCACGCCTTCCTGGCGGCGCATCGTGAGGAGTGAGATGACTCAAAGGAAATTTACCGGTAAGATCCGCACCGACCCCTGGGAGAGCCTGGCCGTGGGGCCGCCCGAAGTCATGGTGGCGTTGTGGGAGGAGTTTTTGCAGGAAAAGCTCCGGGCCGGCAAGAAGAGCGGCCGTTTCCGGGTGATCCGCCGGCGCATCGAAGACGCCGCCGGTTTTCCCCGGGCGGTGCAGGGGTGGCGGGAGATGCCGCCGGAAGAGCGGGGCCGGTTCTGGCGCGGGCTTATGGAGAGCTGCGCGCAGGTCCTGGAAGAGACCCGGGAGGTCTGCGTGCGCTGCGGCGAATGTTGCGAGAAGAGCAGCCCCACCCTGCTTTTGGAGGACCTGCCCCTTCTCAGGCAGGAAGTCCTGGGTTGGGAGGAGATCATCACCCTCCCCCGGGGGGAGCAGGGCCTCTCCCGGGAGGAAAAACCCACTTTCCTGGCGGAGGAACGCCTAAAGATCCGGGAGATCCCCGGCACCCGGCAGTGCTGGTTTTACCTGGCCGCCACCCGGAGCTGCCGCATCTACGAGCACCGGCCGGCCCAGTGCCGGCGCCAGCAGTGCTGGCAGGAGCCGCCGCCCCCCGCCTCCGAGGACTTCCTCAACCGCAGCCATCTCTTCGCGGGCGTGCCGGAGGTCTGGGAGCTCATCACCGCCCATGAGGAGCGCTGCCACCGGGAGAAGGTGCGCCGGGCGGTGGCAGCGCTGCAGCAGGGGGATGAGACGGCCGCCGAGAGCCTCTTTGAGGCCCTGCACTTCGACCATTACCTCCGGGAGATGCTGACCAGGGAATGGGGGCTTTCTCCAGCGGCCACGGAACTTCTCTTGGGCCGGCCCCTCACCACCTTCTTGAGCGGGCTCGGCATCCGGGCCACCCTGACCCCGGAGGGCGTCTTCCGCCTGGAGCCCAAAGAAAGCCGCTGTCAGGCAGACATCGTGCTCTGAGGCCGAGGCGGCTTAGGCCGCCCCTCAGGAGCGCAGAGCCGTAAGCAGTCGGTTCCAGAGGCGGTCCCGGCCCTCCCGGCTGAGGGCGGAAAACCACACCAGCTCCGCCGCCGTCACCCCGAAGGGGCTCAAGGCCTGGGCGATCTCCCGGGCGGCCTGGGCCCGTTCCCCGGCCTTGAGCTTGTCCGCCTTGGTGAGCACCGGGATGACGGTGCGGCCCCAGCCGGTGAGCCTCTCCCAGAGAAACATCTCCTCCGCCTCCGGCCGCCGCCGGGGATCCTGCAAAAAGACCACCGCTTTCAGGCTGCGCCGGGTCTGGAAGTACGTCAGGATCAGCTCCCCCCAGCGGGCCTGCTGCGCCCGGGAGACCTGGGCGTAGCCGTAGCCCGGCAGGTCCACGAAATACCAGGCGTCGTTCACCCGGTAAAAGTTGAGGGCCTGGGTGCAGCCCGGCCGCCGGCTCACCCTGACCAGCCCCTTGCGGCCCAGGAGGCAGTTGATGAGGGAGGACTTGCCCACATTGGAGCGCCCCAGGAAGGCCGCCTCCGGGAGCGACGGGCCGGGGAGCTGCTCCGGCCGATGCACGCTTAAGACAAACTCCGCCTGGGTGATCTTGGGAATGGCCATAAGGGCTTCCCCTCCCCTTTCCCTCCTTGACTCCTGCCGGGAAATGGCCGCCGGAAACCGGGAGCCGGCTCGCCGCCATCCCCTTTCTGCCGCTTGACGCCCCCGGATTTTCCAGGTAATGATAACCCATGCGGGACGAGCGGCGCAGCTACTACCGGGCCTTGAGCCTCTGGTTCCATTTCTGGCAGGTCTTTCTGGGGTTCTTCCTCTCCCTCGCCGCCATCTTCATGACCTATCTGGACCCCAGCCGGCGGCTGGCCCACCGCATCCCCCGGTTCTGGTCCATCTTTCTTCTGAAGACGGCCCGCTGTCCTATCACGGTGGAGGGCCTGGAGCATCTCAAACCCGGGGAGAATTACGTCTTTGTGGCCAATCACCGCAGCGCCTTTGACATCTATGCCGTGTTGGCCGCCATCCCCTTCCAGTTCCTCTTCGTCGCCAAGGCCTCCCTCTTCCAGATCCCCCTCTTCGGCCAGGCCCTGGCCCGCATGGGCTATGTGGCCATCGAACGGGGCCGCCGCCAGGAGGCCATCCGCAGCCTGAATGAGGCCACCGCCAAGGTGCAGGCTGGCGCCTCCATGCTCATCTTCCCCGAGGGCACCCGGGGGACCTCCCGGGAGCTTCTGCCCTTCAAGAAGGGCGTCTTCATCATGGCCCTCAGGGCAGGCAAGCCGGTGGTGCCCATGGTCATCAACGGCACCATGCGCATCCAGCCCCCGGGGAGCTTCTTCATCCGCCCCAACCCCATCCAGGTGATCTTCTGCCCGCCCATCGACCCCACCCGTTTCCGGCGCAAGGAAGAGCTCATGGAGGCGGTGCGCCAGGCCATCGCCGCCCGCTTCAACCCCGACTACCCCCATGCCCCCGGAAGCCTCGCCGACTGACTGGGTGGACCTGACGTTTTTGGGCGGGCTGGGGGAGATCGGCCTCAACTGCCTCACCCTGGAGACGGCGGATACCCTGGTGGTGGTGGACCTGGGGCTCATGTTCCCGGAAGACCCCCTCCTGGGCATCGACATCGTCATTCCCGATTTCAGCTATCTTCGGGAGCGCCGGGAGAAAATCGCCGGAGTCATCCTCACCCACGGCCACGAAGACCACATCGGCGCAGTGCCCTTTTTCCTCCGGGAATTCGCCGTGCCCCTCTATGGCACCCCCTTCACCCTGGCCCTGGTGCGGGAAAAGCTCAAAGAGCACGGGCTCCTTGCCGGGGCGGACTTGAGGGAGATTCATCCCCGGGAGACCCTCGCCCTGGGCCCCTTCACCTTTGAGTTCATCGGCGTTTCCCACTCCATCGTGGACGGGGTGGGGCTGGCCGTCACCACCCCCCAGGGAGTGATGGTGCACTCCGGGGATTTCAAGATCGACCCCACGCCGGTGGCCGGCCGGCGCATGGACTTAAACCGCTTCGCCCACTGGGGCGAGCAGGGCGTCCTGGCCTTGCTCTCCGATTCCACCAACGCCGAGCGGCCGGGCTACACCCTCTCGGAGCGGGAGATCGGCCTCACCCTGGAAGATCTCATCCGGGAGGCGGAGGGTCGGGTCATCGTGGCGGTCTTCGCCAGCCACATCCACCGCCTGCAGCAGCTGGTGGACATCGCCAAAAAATGCGGCCGCCGGGTGCTTTTCAGCGGCAAATCCATGGTGGTGAACGCCCGCCTGGCCCAGGAGCTGGGCTATCTCAAGCTGCCGGCGGGGCTGGAGCTGACGGTGAGCGAGCTGGAGCACCTGCCGCCGGAGCAGACCCTCATCATCACCACCGGGAGCCAGGGGGAGCCCTTGAGCGCCCTGGCCCGCATGGCCCTCGAGGCCCACAAGCATATCCGCATCCAGAAGGGGGACCTGGTCATCCTGTCCTCCAAGTTCATCCCCGGCAATGAACGGGCCATCTCCACGGTAATCAACAACCTCTACCGCCTGGGGGCCCAGGTGGTCTATGAGCGGGTGGCCGCCATCCACGTCTCCGGACACGCCTCCCAGGAGGAGCTGAAGCTGCTGCTCACCCTCACCCGGCCCCGCTACTTCATCCCCATCCACGGGGAACTGAGGCACCTGGTGAAGCACGCCCAGCTGGCCAAAGCTGTGGGCCTGCCGGAAGAAAGGGTCCTGGTGGTGGAGGACGGCTGCCGGGTGCGCTTTGAGGCCGGCGAGGCCCGGCTTCTGGAGCCGGTGGAGACCGGCCGGGTCTTTGTGGACGGCAAGGGGGTGGGGGATGTCTCCCGCATTGTGCTCCGAGACCGGCGCCATCTGGCCAGCGACGGCCTGGTCATCGCGGTGGCGGCGGTGGACCCCCGGCTCCGCCGGCTGGTCACCGAGCCGGACCTCATCACCCGGGGCTTTGCCCTGGAGGAGGAGCACGGTCGCCTGCTCACCCTGGCCCGCCGGGTCATGCAGGAGATTCTGCTCAGGGGCCTGGAGGAACCCAACCAGGACTGGCTGGAGATTCAGGCCCAGGTGGGCAAGGCCCTGCGCAAGCTCTTCTTCAAGACCCTGGAGCGCCGCCCCATGATTTTGCCCCTCATCCTCACTTTGTGAAAACCCCTCCCCCAAATTAACCGAGAAAAAAAGTTCTTTTGACCATTGCATAATAGAGACCTCCTATAACGGGGGCAGGTACGGGTCCGGAAGAACCGGAACCCTTACCTGGCCGCAGGAGCGGCCCACCGCACTATGGGAGGTTGAGGATGAAGTTTGCCAGACAGATCCTGAAACGGCTGGGGTTCTGGACCCTGGCCCTGGTCCTGGCGCTGGCCGTCGCCGGCAGCGCCGCCGCCCAGCTGGGGCCCAAGCCCGCCGGCAAGTGGCTGGCCGGGGATTTCCACCAGCACACCTTTTACACCGACGGCTCCACTTCCTTTGATTTCGTCATGCAGAAAAACGAGGACTTCGGCCTGGACTTTTGGGCCAACTCGGAACACGGCGGCTCCCGCAACCGCAACGGCGACGGCCTGTTCTGGGATACCCTCCCGGTGACCATTCTGGGGGCTTACGAGCTGAGCGGCGGCCGCCGGGTCATGTGGCGCTGGCAGAGCCTGAGGGACTTTGTCTTCCCGGATGTCCTGGAGGCCCGCAGCCTCTACCCCCACCGGCGCATCTTCTCCGGGGTGGAATGGAACGTTCCGGGACATGAGCACTGCAGCGTGGGCGTGGTGGATGCCGACGGCACCGCCATCAGCGCCTTTGAGTATCAGTTCGACGCCTCCGACCGGGATTTCACTGCCGACATCATGCTGGACCCCCGCATGGCCAAATTCGGAACCTTAACCAAACAAAACGGCCGCTACAATTATTCCCAGGGGACCACCTCCGTCATTTCCACCAGCAAAAGCTATCCTGACCGCCACAAAGATGCCGTGGCGGCCTGCGCCTGGATGCAGGACATGTATAACAAAAAGCTCATTGATAATGCCTGGATCATCTTCGCCCACCCCGAGCGTCAGGGCCCCTGGAATTCCACCACTGGCGGCGGCTACAATGTGGAGCATTTCCGGGATTTCAACAATGCGGCGCCGGACATCTGCTTCGGCTTTGAGGGCGCGCCGGGACACCAGACCGAGTATTACCGGGGCTTTGGCAATACCTATTTCGGCGGCAGCTATGGCGGCGTGGGCTACTACACCGCCAAGGTGGGGGGCCTGTGGGATGCCCTCCTGGGCGAAGGCCGGCGCTGGTTCAACTTCGCCAACTCCGACTATCACGCCCATCATAGCGTCGGGGGCGATGACTTTTACCCCGGCGAATACCAGAAGACCTGGGTCTTCGTGAAAGATGAGGACGGCGACGGGGAATACTCCCTGAATGAAATCGCCAACGCCCTGCGGTCCGGGAACAGCTTCTTCGTCCACGGCGACCTCATTGACGCCCTGGAGTTCAAGGCCCAGTACGCCAACCAGGCGGCCACCATGGGGGAGACCCTGCAGGTGGAAAAGAAGGGCAAAGGCACCCCGGTGAAGATCACCATCAAGTTCCGCAGCCCCGGCTTCAACAATAACGGTGATGTTACCATGGTGGATCACATCGATCTCATCGCCGGGGAGATCACGGGGAAGATCTCTCCGGACAGCCCGGATTACACCAAGGCCACCAACGAGACCGCCCGGGTGATCGCCACCTTCTCCCGGCCGGACTTTAAGGTGGACAAGGAGGGCTGGACCGTCATCCAGCACATGGTGCACGTGGAGAAGGACATGTACTTCCGCCTCAGGGGCACCAATCTCGCCCCCAACACCCCCTTTGAGACCGATGCCGACGGGAACCCCCTGCCGGATCATCTGGTGACCGACAACCTGGGGATTGACGGCGCCGAGGAGGCCTGGCGGGACCTGTGGTTCTACTCCAACCCCATCTTTGTCAAGGTGGCGAAATAACTTGCTGATTTCCCCGCTGGCAGGGGCCCCTGACCCCCGGGCCCCTGCCCTTCCCCTTTCCTCATTGATAAAAAATTCACCCCGGCTATATTCTCTCCTAAGATCCCCCCTGACATCCTGGGGAAGTCGCCCCAGAGGGACACGAGGATCACATCAGAGGCTGAGGCGCATGAGATCAAGGTGGGCAGTCCTGCTGCTGGCTCTGGCGCTGCAGGTGGCGCTGGCGGTCTGCGCGGCCGTCGCCCAGCCGGTGAAACACATCATCCTCTTCATCGGCGACGGCATGCAGCTGGAGCACGAAATCGCCGCCAGCCGCTACCTCACCGGCGAAGACCGCCACCTGGCCTTCCACGACTTCGACTACCGTTGCTATGTGAGCACCTGGGACGTCACCACCTACAACCTTTACGCCCAGGCGGCGGGCAAGCCTTTGTATGACCCGAAGAATTTCGATCCCCGCCTCGGGTATGACCCGGCCCGGGGCGGCATGGCCCCCTATCCGGATGATCCCGACAGCGACGACTCGTACTTCCTCACCAAGATAAGGGGTCGCTATCCGGGCACCGACTCCGCCTCGGCGGGCACCGCCTGGGCCACCGGTTGCAAGACCGACGACGGCAACCTCTCATGGCTGCCCGGAGACCCGAAAAACGGAGCCCTGGAGACCATCGCCGAGAAACTGCGCCGCCAGCGGGACTTCGCCATCGGGGTGGTCTCCACCGTGCCCTTCAGCCATGCCACCCCGGCGGTGCATGTCAGCCACAACGTCAGCCGCAACAACTACCACGCCATCGCCGAGAAGATTCTCACCCGGGTGAAGCCGGAGGTGGTCATCGGCGGCGGCCACCCCGCCTGGGCCAAGCTCCCCTCCGGGGAAGGCCGCTACCTCACCTTCGCCACCCTCAACGCGGTGAAAGCCGATCCGGAATATGTAGTGGTGGAGCGGCAGGTGGGCCAGGACGGCAATACCACCCTCCGGGCCGGAGTCTCCCAGGCCGTCAGCCAGGGGAAGAAGCTCTTCGGGCTTTTCGGCGGCCCCGCAGGCAATTTTGAGCCGCCGGTGCCCACCAACAACGGCTCCGGGGTGGTGAACCGGGCCACCATCGAGAACCCCACCCTCAAGGCGGCCACCCTGGCGGCCCTGGAGGTCCTGAAGCAGGACCCTGACGGCTTCTTTGTCATGATTGAGCAGGGGGACATCGACTGGGCCAACCACGCCAACGACTTTCCCTGGATGATCGGCGCCATGTGGGACCTCAACGAAGCCGTCAAGGCGGCGGTGGAATTCGTGGAGAACCCCTTCGACGACCTCGACTGGAAGAACACCCTGCTCCTCGTGGCCTCGGACCACGGCAACAGCTACATGCGCCACCGCCAGAAGATGGGGAAGGGGGAGCTCCCGGCGGCCGGTGAGGTCCAGAAGAACTTTGTCCCCGGCACCACTCCCCTCAATCCGAGCACCAAGATTACCTACTCCACCGGCGAGCACACCAATGAGCTGGTGAACCTCTATGCCCTGGGGCACCACGCCCAGCGGCTGTTCCGTAAATATGAAGGCAATTGGTATCCCGGCACCCGCATCCTCGACAACACCCAGCTTTACAACGTACTGGCGGAGGCCGCTAATGTAGATGAGGTGCAGGTGGCGCCGCCGGCCCGGCTGCCGGTGAGGGCTTTGCCCCGGTAAGGGGTAATGGAATCCGGGTGCAAGGCTCCTCTCTTCCGGGAGGGGCCTTTTCATTTTTCAGCCGCAGC
>JBBFLF010000028.1 GCA_037481655.1 Desulfobaccales bacterium
GAGGGGAGTGTGAGGGGAGGGCGGGGGAGCCACTGCTCCCCCGGCCCTCCCCTCAGCTCTCCTAAAAATATCCCATGGCCCGGAGGCGTTTCATGATTTCTTCTTTGTTTTGGTCGCGGCCGGCCCGTTCGGCGCCGTCGGGGGCGCCCATTTTGGTGCAGGGGGCGCAGCCCAGGCTGCGGTAGCCTTTGTGGTAGAGGCTGCAGTAGGGCACGTTGCGGCTGCGGATGTAGGACCAGATGTCCAGTTCGGTGAAATGCAGGATGGGTTGCACCCGGGTATGGGGCGGGGTGTCGTAGGGTTCGAAGTAATCCACCTTGGCCCGCTCGGGTTGCTCGTCCCACCTCAGGCCGGTGATGAGGGCCTGCCAGCCGTATTTGCGCAAGGATTCGGCAATGACCCGGGCCTTGAGCTGGAAGCAGCATTCGGCCTTGTCTTTGGCGATCTCGATGGTTTTTATGGCCTCTTCGTTTCTTTCGATGCGCAGGTCGAGGCGCCATTCCCGGGCGAGGCGGTCCCGGAATTCGTAGATTTCCGGGAATTTCACCGAAGTGTCGATGTTGAGGACCGGGATGGGGACCTCGCCGCCGCACAGGGTTTTCAGGAGGTGCAGGGTGGTGGTGGAGTCCTTGCCGCCGGTCCAGGCCAGGGCGATGGTGCCGGGGAAGCGCTCCAGGGCTTCCTTGAGCACCGCCTGGCTTTTGGCCACCTTTTCGTCCAGGGTTTTTAATGCCATAACCGGTCCCTTATATTAAGTTATGTTAAGTTGAAATGCACCTTTACACATTTTCCATCATCTTTTTGAGAATCTCTACTCGAGCACCCATTTCGGGTTTCTGGGCGAGATTTTCGCTTTCCTGAAAATCCGTTTTCAGATCATAGAGTTCCAGGCGCCCATCCTGCCATTCCACCAGTTTGAAAAGGTCCTGGTCAATGAGGGCACGGCAGGGTTGCATATAGGGTTCAAAAGGCAGCGACCGTTTTTCCCGGTTTTGGCGCCAGATATCAAGGTCGATATTTTCCACCCGGACCAGCTCCCGGGAAGGGCTCAGAAGGGAAATGGAGCTCATGGGGCGGGGAAGGGGGGCGCCGCTTACCTCCAGCAGGGTGGCATAGAGGTCATGGAGCTGGGTAAGGGAGGGGGTGCGGCCGCTTAATCCGAATTCCTGGGGATATTTGATGAGCAGGGGAACATGAATGACCTCATTGTAGACTGTGAAGATATGACCCGAGTGGCCATGTTCTCCGAAGGCCTCACCGTGGTCTGAAGAAATGATGAACATGGTGTCCCGATCCAGATGGTGCTTTTTCAAAAAAGTGTAGAAATCATATATTTGGTCATCCAGGAAGGCGATTTCCTGATCATACAACAAAGCTTCACGAGAAGTCATGCTGCGGTTGTCTGCAAATCTCTGTCGGTATTTTTTGGGAGGATTGTACTTGATATGAGCCTCCATGACATTGATAAAGAGAAAAATTTGTCGATTCCTCATTTTTTTAAATATTTTTTTGGCCAGCAAGAACGTCAGCCTGGTGACATGGTATGATTTATTCAGGCAATTGCCAAACATCTTTCGATATATTCTGTCAATAAGATGTAATAATGGATATTGGTAATATCTTTGCTGAAAAGAATTCCTTATTATAAATAATACTTCCTGCCAGGTTTTTTGTGATTTGTTCATTTTTTTAAGATTATATCTCATATTACAATATCTATCATTGTTAAAAATAGTGTCCATATCATAATATTTATTAAATCCATGATTGAATCTCCAGAGACGAGAAATGAAATAATTGCTGGAAATGCCGACAGTGTAATAGCCCATTCCCTGTAAGATTTCCGGCAAGGTGTAAAAATTTCCCTGAAAAACCAGATCCTCCACCCTGCATTGGTGCTCACTGGGATAGAGGCCGGTAAATAATGACGCATGGGAGGGCAATGTCCAGGAGGCAGGGGCAAAACAGTGCTCATAAAGCATGGCCTCCTCGGCGATGCGCCGCAGGCCAGGGGTGGTATCCCGGGGATAGCCGTAAAGCGAGCAGTGTTTGGCACCCACCGTGTCCATAATGAGCAAGACAATGTATTGCGGTGGTGCCACGTTCATGCCGATACCTCCTGGGCAGACAGGGTGAGGTCGTCGGCCGGGAGGGGGCCCAGGCGCAGGGTGAGTTCCTGTTGCAAGGCGGCGAGCCGGGTCTGCCACCGGGGCTCGGCCGCAAGGTCGGTGGTTTCGCCGGGGTCGGCGGTGAGGTCGTAAAGCTCCCGGCGGCCGTCGGCCCACTCAATGAGCTTCACCCGGGCCGCATCAATCACTGCCCGGCAGGGCTGCATATGGGGCTCGATGGGTTTGCCCCGGGCCTTGAGGTATTTCACCGTGGTGGCCACATCCAGGTTTTCCACCAGGGCCAGCTCCCGGGGGGAGCCCAGTAGGGAGACGGAACTCTCCGGCAACGGCAGGGGAGCCTGCACCGCCTCCAACACGGTGGCATAGACGTCATGCAACTGGGCCACCCGGGCGTCACGGCCTGCCTGCCCGAAGGCGGCCGGATATTTCACCACCAAAGGAATGTGAATGATCTCGTTGTACACACAGAACACATGGCCCCGGCAGGCGTGCTCCCGGAAACCCTCGCCATGGTCCGAGGTGATGATGAGCAGGGTCTCTTCCGCCAGGCCCTGGCGTTCAAGAAAAACGTAAAAATCATACAACAGATGGTCGAGAAAGGCAATTTCCTGCTCATAGAGAAGTTCATCCTGAGAGGCTTCCCCGGCGTGGCGGGCCAATAGGTGGCGAAAATTCTTGGGCGGGTTGTAGTTGGTGTGGGCCTGCATAAAATTAAAAAAGAGAAATAATCTCCGATCTGCTTTTTGGCGAAAGACTTTCTTGGCAATATTGATGGACCGTTGACTGGCAAAATAACATTTGTTAATGACATCCCCCCGAAATTTCCGGTAGATTCGGTCCAGAAAATGATAAATCGGATAAGAATAGTATTGGTTTTGCCAGGATTTTTTCAGGATCAGGGCGATCTCCTGCAAGGTCCGGGAATGGTTTTTCTTTTCCTCCTTGATCTCCCGCCGGGTCTGCCAGTAGCGCTCGTCGGTGAACAGGGTGTCCATCTCATAAAATTCATGGAAGCCGTGGTGGAAATTGGCGGCCCGGCTGATGAGGTAATTGCTGGAAATCCCTACGGTGTGATACCCCAGGCTCCGGAGAATCTCCGGCAGAGGGTAGTAATTCCCGGGGTAGAGGAGATTATCGGTGGTGCAGCCGTGCTGGCTGGGATAGAGGCCGGAAAACAGCGACACGTGGGAGGGCAGGGTCCAGGAGGAGGAGGCGAAGCAGTGCTCATAGACCACCGCCTTATCGGCCAGGCGACGCAAACCCGGGGTGGTGTCCCGCCGGTGGCCGTAAAGGGAACAGCGCCCCGCGGCCACCGAATCCATGACAATGAGGATGATGTGAGGCAGATCCGTCATCATGTCCTCTGCCCAAATCCGCTTCGACAGGACCCGGTGAAATACTTTTGGGCCGGCAACGGTCAATCCTTCCTGCCGATCCAGAGGAGATTGCGTCCCAAATCCAGTCGATGGGCCAGATATCCACATGCGCCATTCACCGGGAAAAGGAACATCCGGCGGAGCAAGGGCAAGACGCGCCCTGAGTGGGGGCTTGTGGTGCGGGGCGCAGGTCGGCGCTCTTCAGTGCCGGAGTAATGGAGGGGCTCCGGTCGTTCCAGCAGTTGTTGCAGAGGCCCTTTGAAATTCGGGCGCAGCCAGCGGCAGAAAATCTTTTTGAGCGATTTCCCCGCCGGGATATGCAGGTAATCATAATCCAGATGATGGTGGAAGATCTCGCCAAAGCCCTCCTCGGTCATCAGGGTCCGCAGGCTGGCGAGGGAGAAATAGGAGAGATGTTCCCGGTCAAAGAGGCGATGGGGCTGCTTTTCAAATCGGGCTCCCCAGGAGAAGATATCCGGCACTTCCACCACCAGGTAGCCCTCTGGCCGCAAGGCCCGACGCAGGCGGGCCACCGCCTGGCGCGGGTGGTCCATATGCTCCAGAACATGGAACATACATATGGCGTCAAAGGCCTCATCCTCCAGGGTCGCCTCCTCCAGCAACGTGGGGATGACCTGAAGGCCCTTCTGCCGGTGGCGTGCCACCCCTAAGGGCGAGGGTTCAACCCCCAGGACCGTGAAGCCTTTCTTTTTAAGCACGGCCAGGAAATCTCCTTCAGCGGAGCCGATCTCGGCCACGGTGCCTGAGGTCAGCCGGGTGTGGGTGAGAAAATATTTCACCCGCAGGCGAAGGTTGGCCAGGTAGGCCCGGGCCTGGTCCCGGGAAGGCGGAGGCGCGGCCTCCCGGGTCCGCTCATAATGCATCTTCAACCCTGCTGGCGAGACGGGGGTGGCGACCTGAACAAAGCCGCACCCGAGGCAGCGGGCGATTTCGATTCCCTCCCAATATACGAGGGGGCGCCTGGCGGCATTGCCACATAAGCGACAGGATCTGGCGGCAGAGGCTGCCACCTCCGAGGGATGGGACCGCGGCTCAGGTGCCATAGATTGCCTTGGATGATCTTGGAGTACCGCCGGAAGCGGACACGGCCGGGTCACCCCTTGAGGGCCTCCTGGATGCGGGTGATGCCCCGGCAGCGGCCGTCGTCGGTGAGTTCCAGGAGCACCCCCTGGAGCTGGACCTGGGCCGCCGCCACCTTGAAGGGTTGCGGCCGCTGGCTCAAGAAACGCTCCAGGATGATCTCCTTTTTCATGCCGATGACCCCGTTTAAGGGGCCGGTCATGCCCACATCGGTGATGTAGCCGGTGCCGCCGGCGAGCACCCGCTCATCCGCGGTCTGCACATGGGTGTGGGTGCCGATAAGGGCGCTCACCCGGCCGTCCAGGTAGTAGCCTAAGGCCTGCTTTTCGCTGGTGGCCTCGGCGTGGAAGTCCACAATGATGGCGGCCAGATCCGAGGGCAGTTCCGCCAGCAGCCGGTCGGCAGTGCGGAAGGGGCACTCCAGCGGGCTCATGAAGACCCGGCCTTCGAGATTGAGGACGGCCACCCGCCGGCCCGCCGCGGTCTCCACCACCGCCCAGCCCCGGCCCGGGGTCCCCGGCGGGTAGTTGGCCGGGCGGAGCAGCCTCTCGCTCTCCTCCAAATACGGCAGGATCTCCTTGTGCTTCCAGATGTGGTTGCCGCTGGTGAGGACGTCCACCCCCAGATTGAGGAGCTCTTCGGCCACCTGGGGGGTGATGCCGATGCCGCCGGCGGCGTTTTCGCCGTTGGCCACCACCAGGTCCACCAGATGGCGGTCCACCAGCCGGGGAACCAGCTCCTGCACCGCCCGCCGCCCCGGAGAGCCCACGATGTCGCCCACAAAGAGGATGCGCATGGGCGGCCTACCGGGCGTAATCCACCGCCCGGGTCTCCCGGATGACGGTGACCTTGATCTGGCCAGGGTAGGTGAGCTCCCGCTCGATCTTCTTGGCCACCTCCCGGCTCAGGAGGGCGGCCTCCTCGTCGCTCACCTTGTCGCTCTCCACAATGAGGCGGATCTCCCGGCCCGCCTGGATGGCGTAGCTCTTGCTGATGCCGTTGAAGGAGCGGGCGATCTTCTCCAGGGCCTCCAGGCGCTTGATGTAGGTCTCCAGCATCTCCCGGCGGGCCCCGGGGCGGGCGCCGGAGAGGGTGTCGGCGGCCTGCACCAGGACCGCCAGGACGCTCTCGGTGGGCACGTCCTCATGATGGGCGGCGATGGCGTGCACCACCTTGGGGGATTCGCCGTAGCGTTTGGCCAGATCGGCGCCGATGAGGGCGTGCACGCCCTCGGCTTCGTGGTCCACCGCCTTGCCGATGTCGTGGAGCAGCCCCGCCCGCTTGGCCTGCTTCTCATTGAGGCCCAGCTCCGCCGCCATGATGCCGCAGAGGTAGCAGACCTCGATGGAGTGCTGGAGCACGTTTTGGGCGTAGCTGGTGCGGTACTTAAGTTTGCCCAGGAGCTTGATGAGGTCGGGGTGCAGGCCGTGGACCCCGGTGTCGAAGGCGGCCTCTTCCCCGGCCTCCCGGATGGACGCCTCCATCTCCTGGGAGACCTTCTCCACAATCTCCTCGATGCGCCCGGGGTGGATGCGGCCGTCGGCGATGAGGCGCTCCAGGCTGCGGCGGGCCACCTCCCGGCGGATGGGGTTGAAGGCCGAGAGGATGACCGCTTCGGGGGTGTCGTCGATGATGATGTCCACGCCGGTGGCGGCCTCGAGAGCCCGGATGTTGCGGCCCTCCCGGCCGATGATGCGGCCCTTCATCTCCTCGTTAGGGAGAGGCACCACGCTCACCGTCTGCTCCGCCACATAGTCGCTGGCATAGCGCTTGATGGCCAGGGCGATGATCTCCTTGGCCTTGCGGTCGGCCATCTCCCGGGCCTCGGTGTCGATGCGCTTCACCAGCCGGGCGGCGTCGATGCGCACCTCCCGCTCCAGGGTCTTGAGGAGCAGGTCTTTGGCCTCGGCGGCGGTCATGCCGGCCAACTGCTCCAGGCGGGCGTTCTGCTCCGCCAGGAGGCGCTGATACTCCTCCTGCTTTTCGGCGAGTTCCTTTTCCAGCTGGTCGGTGAGTTTCTGGCGGCGGTTGAGGTCCGCCTCCCGTTCGTCCAGGGCGGCGGCTTTTTTGTCCAGGTGCTCTTCTCTCTGCAGGAGCCGTCGTTCAATCTGGTTGAATTCGTTGCGGCGTTCCTGGGTCTCTTTTTCGAATTCCTGCTTCAGGAGAAAGATCTGTTCCTTGGACTGGACCCGGGCCTCTTTCTTGATGGATTCCGCTTCCTTCCGGGCGTCATCCAGAATCTTTTTCCCCAGCGCCTCCAGGGAGCCGATATGGGAATCGATGACGTGCTTGCGGTAGAAGAAGCCCGCCGCGAACCCCAGCCCCCCCAAGACTGCGGCAATAAAGGTATAAAACAGTATATACATAAGGGTGTGCCCCTAACCTGAAAGAGATGATCCCGGCGGCCAGGTGCGGCGCGCCGCCGGCGGACAGGTCTGGAAGGGAAGGTCGCGCCACGGGGTGGGGGGCGGTCAAGGAAGCGGGCAGATGCACACTCTGCCCTGAGCCGCGCCGGCGGGGGCGTAACGTGCGGCGCAGCAGGTGCTGCCAGTCAAAGGTCCTGCGGCTTTCCTCCTTATGCGGGAAGATACGTGGCACCGTCCACCTCAGGGTGGTCAACCCGGCGCCAGGAGCTGATATATGATGGATCGGGGCACCGCTCACTTGACCCCGATGATGTCCCCCTCTCCCTTGACCAAGGGCCCGGATTTTTCACACCCGCTCCGGCCCGTCTCGCCATTTGAATATCGGGGCCGGTGAATCTCAAGGCCCCGGAGGCGCGGCGGCGGCGAAGCCTTCCAGCCTCTTCAGCAAGCGCCGGGACCGAGCGTCGATCTCGGCCACCAGCTTCTGATGCTCCTCCCTGATTTCCAGAGTTTCGCAAGCCAGGTTCAAGGCCGCGAGGATGGCCAGGTCAGCCAGGGGACTGGCAGGGAAGACCCGCTGGAGCTCCCGCAACTGCTCATCCACCATCCGGGCCACCGCCTGGAGGGTTTCCGCAGGCACGCTGCTCTGAAGGGACAATTGCCTGCCTAAAATTTCCACCATGACCTGTTCCGCCACCGGTATAACCTTAAGCTGATTCTCCCAGATCCAGGATCTTCAGCCGGTTGAGAATCTTGTCCACCCGTTCCCGGACCTGATCCCGTTCCCGGGTGAGCTTCTCCAGGGTGGCCTGGGCCTCCTTCAGGGCCTGTTCCCGAGCCGCCAAGGCGGTCTTCAGTTCGGCGTTGGCCCGTTTCAGCCCCTCCATCTGGCCCAGGATGGACTCCAGTTTCTGCTCCAGTTCGGCAAACAGTTCGGTGACCACATGCTCCCCCTGGTTGGCTGCTTTGATTGTGCGTTTGCAAAGCCCAAAAGTCAAGAATTTTTCCCGCTCATCGGGGAAACCGCCGGGAGCTGTCCCCTCATCGTTGAGAAATCCGTCAGTCCGGACGGCACCTCTTCAGTCCGGCATTTCGTCGGACCAGTGGATGCACTGCACCGGGCAGGCGTCCATGGCCTCCTGAATCTTATCTTCCTCACCGCCCCCGGGATTGATGACCTGGGCAAACCCCAGGGATTCATTGAGGCTGAAGACCTCCGGGCAGATCTCCACGCAGGCCCCGCAGGCGATGCACTCCTCCTCCACAATCACCGGAAAACGCTCCGCCATGGTTACCCTCCCTTCTGATCTCCGCGCAGGTCGGCGCGCCGCCCTCCTCCTGCGCCGCTCACTGGATCAAGCTTGAAGCTCAGGGCGCCTAAAAATCGTCACCCCGTGGCGGTTCGGGCCCCGGCGCCCCCGGCAGAAGGAGCTCAACGCCGGGGAAGGGCGGGGCGCCAGTCTCTGCCAGTCCTCCCGAGCGCCGGTTACCCCGCCGCCCGGTTCCCCGGCCACGATGACCCAGCGCACCGTGGGGCAGGCGAAGAAGGGCGCCACCGACTGTCCCGGCGGCGGCCAGCCATAGAAGACCGCCTCCGGCCGGAAGTCATGGACCCCCTTAAAAGCGTCCCCGGGCACCACTACCGGGGACACCTCCAGATCGGAGACGAACTCCCCCTCGCCCCGGTCCACGGCCAGAAAGGCCATTCCCGCCTGCCGGGCCAGGGGCGCCAGGGCCTGGCTGAGATATCCACGGCCGGCTCCCGCCTCCAGCAGGCGGCGCACCCCCAGGTGCCGGAGGACCCGCACCAATCGGGCCGGCCACTCCCGGGAGGGGAAAAAGTAGATGCCGGTGGCCTCAGAAAGGGCGGTGAGGGCGGCGGCCGGGTCCGGGACCGCCGCCAGGAGTTCCTGCCACCAGGCCTCCGGCTGCAGATAGTCCGGGGTGCCGTCCGGGGGCAGGCTCAGCACGGTGCGGGCCCAGGCCACCAGGCGCTGCCGGTTCCGGAACCTCTCCGGGCGGGCCAGATAATCCCTTAAGGGGGCAAAGTCTTCGTGAACCGCCATCCGGGGAATGAGCATAACATTTTCTTTCCCGGCATGCTTGACAAATCCCGGGGCAGGGAGTAAACAGAACCGGTGTGGCGGGGTAGCTCAGTCGGTAGAGCAGGGGACTGAAAATCCCCGTGTCGGCGGTTCGATTCCGTCCCCCGCCACCAGCCTTCTGACAGATCCCCCTTTCCCGGTCTGACGGGAGCGGGGCAGCTAACGGCCCGGATGCTGATGGCGTCCGGGCTGTGGTGATTTTGGGGGATGATTTTGGGACGTTGACCACGCCCAAAAAGGCTTCTGCCCCTCTCCCGGACCTCCCCCATCCTTTGACCACGGGAACAGAGGGAGGAGGGAGCCGCAGCTTTCGCCGCAAAAATCCCTTTTCTCCCACGCTCTGCCCCAAAAAATCCTTCCGGAGTACTCCTCCTCCGGGACGCAGGGCCGCACCCGGGCGGGGGTGCCCTTGCCGGTCACCAGCCAGTAGCCCAGGCTCAGGGCCACGATGACCACCCCGGTGGCATAGACATACCCGGGGCTGAGCTTGTCATAGTCAAAGATGATGACCTTCCGGGCGATGGCCATGAGCGCCGTGGCCATCACCAGTTTCACGTGGATGAAGTCATCCCTCAGATACAGGGTGATATTGGTGAAGATTTCGATGGCGATGAGCACCGCCATGAAGGCCCCGAAGGTGGCCAAAATGTCGTTGATATTCAGGAGCAGGTACGGCGGCGCCATGAGCTGCTGATAGAGCATCCAGATGACGTCCCCGATGCTCCAGAGGATGACCGCGGTCATAAGCACCGCCAGGATGCACACCGCCATATGGATGACCCGGTGCAGGAAGGCGATGAGGGGCTCCGAGCGGTGGGCGGCAAAATTCCCGTCATCCAGAAAAGTGGTGGTTTGGGGGGGACATTCACTCTGCGGGGCCGTTTGCGGATCTGGGGATTTCATTCCGTCACCCCTCCTTCACAGCATTAAAGGGGCGAGGCTGGCTTCCGCCTCCGCTCGCCTCCGGATTCACGCCAGACAATCCCGGATCAGGGCCGCAATCTCTCGGGCCTGCCCTTCGATGCTCTCCGCGAGGCGGAACTGCACCAGGGCCCGGCGCAGGTTGTGCTCCGGATCGGTGCTGCGGAAATAGACATTGCCCGCCAGATAATCAGTAAAGAAGCG
This sequence comes from Desulfobaccales bacterium, assembly GCA_037481655.1. Lineage (NCBI taxonomy): Bacteria > Pseudomonadati > Thermodesulfobacteriota > Desulfobaccia > Desulfobaccales > Desulfobaccales bacterium. The sequence continues at coordinate 10,203 of JBBFLF010000028.1, forward strand.
CAGCCCCAGCTCCCAGGCGATGAGCCGCAGGGCCGGATACAGATACTCCCGCTCCCGGGGGGTCAAAAACTCCGGGGCCCCCTCCCGGTAGCCGTGCAGGAAGGCGGCGGCCACCTCGGGCGCAAAGCGCACCCGCTCCCAGTCCCGGGTCTCCTCCCCCAAAGGGTTGCCCAGGGAGCGCAGGGCATCCCCCAGATCATAGAGGGCCAGCCCCGGCATTACGGTGTCCAGATCCACCAGGCCCACGGCCCGGCCACTTGTTTCATCCAGCAAGACATTGTCCACCTTGGGGTCGCCGTGGATGAGGCGCACCGGCAGCTCCCCCCGGTCCCGGGCGGCTGCCAGCACTCCGGCCAGTGACCTGCGAGCCTCGATGCAGCGGGCGGCGTAACGCGCCTTAGGCGAAGGAGGCAGAGGCTTTCGAGCCCGGAGGGTGTCGTAGGCCTTTAAATACGTGGGGGTGTGATGGAAGCCGGGGAGGGGATCCTCCAGCCGGGCCGGGTCCAGGTCCTGAAGGAGCGCATGAAAGCGCCCCACAGCCCAGCCCACCTCCTGGGCGTGGTCCAGGCCCTCCAGAATGAGGGGCGTGCGGGTGCCGGCCAGATAGGTAAGGGCCCGCCATAAGGAGCCGTCCGGGCCCTGCCAGCCGTCCCGGCCGTCGGCCGCGGGCAGAAGCTCCGGGACCGCCAGCTCCGGCCTGCCAGGAGAGGCTTGACGGGTCTTTTGCCGCAGGTGCCCGCTCACCACCCGCAGATTGGCCAGGATCACCTCCGGCCGGGGAAAGACGGTGAGGTTGAGGCGCTGCAGAACAAAGCGCCCGTGGCCCTCGCCCACGGTCACCAGGAAGGTCTCATGCACATTGCCCCGGCCCAGAGGCATCAAAGTCGTCACCCGGCCGGCCGGGCAAAAATGCGCTGCGGCCTCCCAGGCAAGGGCCGGCACCTCTGGAGAAGGGCACAGAGTCTCGGTCATGAGTGAGGCTTTGGGCAGCACCGCTTCCTGCTTGTCCGGCGGCGCTGATATGCTACACTGCCGCCATGCCGAACGTCCGCAGTCTGGCGGCCGACGCCTTTTTTCTCCTGCAGCTCACCCTGGCCGGCATCTCCGGCGGCAGCCAGGTGTGGCGGCTGATGGAGACCACCCAGGGAGTGAACGTGAGCTGGCTTTTGGCCTGGCTCACCTACCTCCTCATCAACCTGGGCCTCACCGTTAAGGCCCATCTGGCCCATCCCAGCCGGGTCACCGGTCAGACGGTCATCACCTACAGCGCCTGGACGCTGGCCATCGCCGCCTGCCTGGGGGTGCTCCTCTGGCGGGGGCCGGAGCCCTGGGCGAAGCTGGACACCCTCAATACCGGGCTGGTGGGCTCGGGTCTGGCCGCCACCTGGGTGGGGGCGCGCCTGAAGGGCCTGCCCGTGAGCGACCCGGTGGTGCGGGGGGTCTTCGGGCTCTGTTTCATCGGCCTGCCCCAGGTGATCCTGGCTTACAACATCTTCACCGTGGGGGGTGCCGGACTGGCGGGGGGCATGATCCTGGTCGGCCACATCGGTATCACCACCCGCCTGGGGCAGTTATATTTGGCGCTGAAAGAGGCGGGCTGGGACCGCAACCGCCTCGGCGCGGCGGTAAGCGAAATCGCCAATGAAGTGACCTGGCTGCTGGTCACCGCCGCCTGGCTGTGGCCGGCCTGAGCGGCGGCCGGGGTCAGCTCCAGCGGGGCGCGCCCCACAGCACCAGGTCCTCCCCCACCTGATAGTAGGTGACGCCTGCCAGGCGGGGGAACTGGCGTTCGGCCACCGGCAGGTAACCGTCCAGCACCCGGACGCCGCCCACCAGGATGGGGGCCACGGTCACCACCACCTGGTCCACCAGGCGGGAGTTGAGGAAGCTGGTGATGACCTGGGCCCCGCCTTCCACCATCAGGGCCGTGATTCCCAGCTCCGCCAGCTGGGTGAGGAGCACCGGCAGGTGGATGCCGCCGTTGGGTCCCACGGGCAGACGCAGCACCAGGGCCCCCAGATGCTCCAGCTCCGCCTGGCGCTCCGGCGGGGCCTGCTCGCTGGTGGCCACCACCGGCTGCCGCCGGCCTTCCCTGAGGAGCCGGGCGTAGGCTGGCAGGCGCAGGCGGGTGTCCATGATCACCGGCCGGGGGTGGGGCCCGGGGACCAGCCGCACCGTGAGGGCCGGATTGTCGGCCAAGACCGTCCCGATCCCCACCAGGATGGCGTCATGCACAGCTCTCAGCGCATGGGTGAAGGTCTGGGAGGCGGGGCCGCTGATGGCCAGGGGATGGCCGGGGCGGGCGGCAATGGAGCCGTCCAGGCTCTGGGCGTAGGTCAGGGTGACCAGGGGCCGGCCCTGGCTCTGGCGGAAGCGCCGGGCCGCCTCGGGCAGGTCGCCCAGCCGCGCTTTTAAAGCGGCGTCTCCCGGAAAGGGCAAGGCCTCCTGGAGCAGGGGCACATTTCCGGTGATGATGATGCCGGGCAGGCTCAGAACGGCAGCATCTCCCGGCTCGGTCAGCAGCCGCACCGAAGTAATGCCCAGCTGGCGAAGCAGACAGGCGGCCTCCTCCATGACCCTTGGGTCCGGGTGGGAAAGGGGGCATTCCCAAGCGGCCGCATTGGACGACCCCGACAGATCGAGATACAGAATCACCCCTGCCTCGGCCTGGGCCAGGGCCGCCAGGGCCGCTTCCAGGCGCTCGCCGCAGCGGCAGCCACTGGCACGCAGGATTTCGCCGGCCGGACAGCGCCGGTGCACAGCCAGAAGGGGCTCACCGTCCAGCCGGAGGTCTCCCCGGAGCAGGGCCAGATGCCGGCGGCGCTGTTCCCGGTCCGCAAAGGAGAGGACGCGCCACTCCCCCCAGGCGGAGGTGAGGCGCGCCTCGCCTTGCCGCAGGATCTCCGGGCTTGGGCTCATGCCTCCCTCATGCTGCGGTGGCCTCTCTCATGGGGTGGGCACCAGGCTGTGAAAATTGAGGAGATTGCCGTCGGGATCCTTAAAATAGATGGTGCGGTGCCCCCAGGGAAAGGTGGTGGGGGGCATGACCATGACCAGCCCCGGGATTTTTTGCAGACGGGCATGTTCCTGGTCCACGTCCGCCACCTCAAATTCCAGCATGACGCTCATGTTGGCCCCGCCCCGCATGGCCCCAGGGACGATCCTGGCCATGCTCTCTTCCTTGAACAGGCCTAGGGTCGCACCGCCCACCTGAAACTCCAGGTAATCGTCGGCAAAGACCCGGGGCTCTGCCTGCAAAACCTGGCGGTAGAAATCTCTGAGGGCTTCAAAGCGACCGGTGATGTTCACTGCGTGACTGAATTTTTTCACGCTCCGCTCCGGGGGTGAGGGTGCCTGGGAACGGGCCAGTTCGCCTGAGGTCAGAAGCACAAGTGCGGTCAGGACCGCTATGAGGTATCGGGAGGGGATCACCGGAAAGTCCTCCGCCGCAGGTGCGGCCCCTGCGACTCATTGGAATCCAGAGCCGGCGTGGAGCCGCCGGAAAGAAAACCTCCGCCCCTTGGCCTGTCTGACCTGAAGGGGAGAGTGGTTGACTTTTTCGCCCGCTGGCCTGATATAGAGTAAGGTTTACACAATTTGGAGCCCAAGACAAGCCCGGCCGGAGGGAAGCTCGGCCGGAGGAGGCTTAGGAGACCCGCCGGCATGGATAACACCGCCCTGATCATCACCGCTCCCCGGGAGGGCCCGGAGGCGGCCCTCGCGCCCTGCGCCTGGGACCGGGCCCTGAAAATCCTGGTGCCGGTGGCCTGGCTGGCCGTGGCCCTCATGGGGTGGAAGTGGGGCTCCCTGGACTTTTTCCTGAACCTCCTTCGCAGCCGGACCTACACCTCCTGGCTCCCGGCCCTGGCCGGAATCTACGCCCTGCTCATGCTCTTTTTGCAGCTCTGGCGCACGGTGCTGTGGGCCTTGTACCGGCCGCAGCCGCCGGCCGAGGGGCCCCTCCCCTCGGTCACGGTGGTGGTGCCGGTGTATAACGAAGGCGCCATGGTGAGCCGCTGCCTCATCTCCATCGCCGAGGCCGACTACCCTCGGGAGCGCCTGGAGATCATCGCGGTGGACGACGGCTCCACCGATGACACCTGGAAGCACCTGGAACGGACCGCCCGGCGCTATCCGGAGCTCATCCGCACCGTGCGCTTCCCCTGCAACCGGGGCAAAAAAGAAGCCCTGGCCGCGGGGTTCCGGGCCGCCCACGGGGAGGTCCTGGTGACGGTGGACTCCGACAGCATCATCGCCCCGGACGCCCTGCGTCATCTGGTGGCGCCGCTGGTACACGACCCCCAGGTGGGCGCGGTGGCCGGCTTCGTCAAAGTCCTGAACCGCCACCGCTCCCTCATGGGCAAGATGCAGGGGGTGCGCTTTGTCAACCTGGATTTTCTGCGGGCCTCCCAATCCGTCTACCGCACCGTCATCTGCACCCCCGGGTCTTTGTCCGCCTACCGGCGGGAGGCGGTGCTCCCCATCCTGGAGGCCTGGCTGAATCAGACCTTCCTGGGCGCGCCCTGTCATCACTCGGAGGACCGGGCCCTCACCAACTTCATCCTGCGCCAGGGGTATTACACCTGCTACCAGCGCACCGCGGTGGTCCACACCCTGGTGCCGGAGACCTACGCTGGGGTGTGCCGCATGTATCTGCGCTGGGAGCGGGGCAATGTCCGGGAATCGGCGGTCTTGGCCACCTTTCTCTTCCGGCGCTTCCGGAAAGGGGCCTTCTCGGCCCGGCTGGAGTTCCTCCTCACCCAGCTGGAAGGGCCCCTGACCACCTTCTTCTTCGGGGTCTTGATTTTCTCGGTGGCCGCCTATCCCGCCCTCCTCTTCAAAGTGCTGCTGGCCGTGGGGCTGATGTCGGTGCTCAATCTGATCTACTACCTGTGGCTGGAGCGGGATTGGGAGGTCATCTACGGCATCATCTACAGCTACTACGCCTTTTTCCTTCTGCAGTGGATCTACCCTTATGCCTTCGTGACCGTGCGGGACCGCCGCTGGCTGACGCGCTGAGGGGAATGGCCGGAGTGTCTGTGACGCCTTGCCCTCTTTCCCGACCTTCTATCAGGGGTAGGGGGTGGGGGCTCGGGGGAGGGGGCAGGGGTCCACGATCCCTGATCCCCTCCCCCGGAGCTCGGGTCCACTTTACTCCGCCGGGCGCCGGTCCCGGCCCTGGACGTCGCAGACCATGACCACCAGGTCCCCCCGGTTGCCCTTGTAATCCTTGACCAGGTCCTCAAACACGGCCTTGGCGGAAAAGCCGGCCTTCTTGAACATGGCCAAGGCGGCCTGGGCCTGGAGGTGGATCTCCGCCACCAGCTTCTCCAGGCCGAACTCCGCCGCCAGCTCCACCAATTCATTCACCAGGAGGGTGCCCAGGCCTTTGCCCTGCCAGTCCTTGGCCACCACCACCCGGACATTGCCCAGGTGGCGCTTCCAGCCCCGGCGGCGCATGTGCAGGGTGGCATCCCCCACGATCTGGCCGTCCGCTTCCGCCAGGAGGGGGAAGACCTTGTGGTAGTCAATGTTGTTGACCCAATCCTCGATGACCTTGGGATCCCGCACATCGGAGCGCAGGAACATGAGGTCCTCGTCGGAGACCCGGCGGAAGAAGTCCATGAGCTTCTCTTTGTCTTCCTTCACCATGGGCCTCAGGATCACCCGGCTGCCATCCTTCAGGATTCCCTCTTTTTGAAAAGGCACCATCCTTCCCCCCTGGTTCAGATACCCTGGCTTAAGCGTTCCGCCAACAGCTCCGGCAGGCCGGCGGCCAGGATGCGGCGCTGGGCCGCAGCGATGTCGTAGGGCACCGACTTGAAGTGCACGGAAAACTCCTGAAAATCGAAGATGGCAAAGGCCGCCTCGGGGTTGCCGTCCCGGGGCTGGCCCACACTGCCCGGATTAATCAGGTAGAGACAGGACTGGTCCAGGCGCATTTTATGCCGGGAAGGCGGCAATTGCGCCACCTTGCCCCGCACGTCCCGGTACCACAGGGCCCGCACGTGGGTGTGGCCGAAGAAGCAGACCCTGAGATCCCGGCGTTCTTTAAGGAAATTGAGGAGGCGCCGGCCCTGGAAGTGATAGACCACGTAGGCGTCGGCGCTGGCGGGGGTACCGTGGCAGGCGATGAAGCCCTCCCCCTCCCGGACCAGGGGCAGGTTGCGGAAAAACTCCAGGAATTCCGGCCGCACCTTTTCTCTGGCCCACCTGAGGGCCTGATAGGCAATGATATTGAAGTGCCGGGCCCGGTCCTCCTCCAGGAGGGCCAGGTCGTGGTTGCCGGCGAGACTGAGGACGGGGCGGGCGGCCAGAAGCTCCAGGCACTCGTTGGGTCCGGCGTTGTAGCCCACGATGTCGCCCAGATTGAGGATGAGATCCACCCCCTCGGCGTCGATGGCGGCCAGGACCGCCTCCAGGGCCTCAATGTTGCTGTGGATGTCGGAAATCAGGGCCAGGCGCATCAACAGGATCCGGGCGGAGCCGTCTCGGCTCGTCTGGTGAATTGGAGGCCAGGCCCTTGGTCCCGATTTCGGAGCGGGCCGGAGCGTCGTTGACTTTTTCCATTTTTCTGGTAATTTTGCACTTCTATTACCGACAAGGAATGACTTCCGGGAGTCCTCCCGGGTGAGAGGCAGGGCGGTGGCCGCCTTTGCCTTTCCCCGCCTGCGCCTCCCTCCTACTCCCGAAAGCTTACTCCCATTCTACCATGGAACCGGGCTGGCTGGTCGAATTCTTTGAAGAGAAGCGCATCCTGGTGGCGATGGTGCTGGAGCTCAAAGGCGAGCGCCTGCACGTCCTCACCCAGAACAGCCGGGAGATGACCCTGGCCCGCAAGCGCCTCCTGCATGCCTGCCCGGGGAAGTTGCCCCCCGAGGGCTCCCGCCAGCAGATCCTGGAGCGCCTGCAGGAGACCGCCCGGGTGCGGGAGGAGCTGAAACAGGCCATCGACCTGAACGAGCTCTGGGAGCTGTTGGCAGCGGAAAATGAGCCCCAAAGCACCGAGGAGCTGGCCCGCCTATGGTTCAACGGCACTTCCTGCGACCAGGTGGCGGCCATGGGCCGGGCCCTGTTTGAGGACCGCTTCCTCTTCAAATTCAAAGACGGCCTCTGGGTGCCCAATCCGCCGGAGGTGGTGGAGGCCCTCAAAGAGCGGGCCCGCCGGGAGGAGGAGGAGCGCCGGGAGCTGGCCGAGGCGGCGGAGTGGCTTAAGGCCGCCTGGGACAAGGGCGAGATCGCCGACGCCGCCTGGCGGGCGCGGCTGGTGGAGCTTTTGAGGCAGGAGGCGGTCTTCGGCGAAGAGGCCCCGGAGCATGTCAAGATCAAGGCCTATCTCGACAAGGCCGGGTTGACCGCTCCGGATGCCGCCTTCCGCCTGCTGGTGCGCCTGGGGGTCTTCTCCGAGGACGAGAACCTGGACCTCTACCGCCTGGAAGTGCCGGCGGAGTTTGAACCCGAGACCCGGGAGCTGGCCCGGCGGCTGATGGAAGCGCCGCCCCCCGACCCCCTGGCGGCCCGGCGCCTGGACCTGACGGGCCTGGAGTGCTTCACCATCGACGGCGAGCGCACCCGGGACTTCGACGATGCCCTGAGTCTGGAGGAGACGCCAGAGGGCTTGCGACTGGGGGTGCACATCGCCGATGTGGCCTCGGTGGTGGCGCCCACCACGCCGTTGGACGCCGAAGCCCGGGAGCGGGCCACCTCCATTTACCTCCCGGAGCTGCGCCTGCCCATGTTCCCCGAGGAGCTCTCGGAAAACACCTTATCGCTTCTCGAGGGCGAGGACCGGCTGGCCTTGAGCTTCCTCATCGAGCTCACCCCCGAAGGCGAGGTGCGGGACGCCGCCATCCATCCCAGCGTCATCCGGGTGAAGCGCCGCCTCACCTACGCCCAGGTGGATGCCATCCTGGAGGGGGACCCGGTGCTCCGGCGGCTGGCGGAGCTGGCCGGAAAGCTGAAAGCCCGGCGCCTGGCGGCGGGGGGCTATGAGCTGAAACTCCCCGAGATCTGGGTCACCCTGAATCACCAAGGCAGCGTGCAGGTGGTGGTGGAGGACCAGGAGACGGTGAGCCACCAGATGGTGAGCGAGGCCATGGTGCTGGCCAACTGGCTGGCGGCCCGGTTTCTGGCGGAGCATAAGGTGCCGGCCATCTATCGCAGCCAGCCGGAGCCCCGGGAGCCCATCGACCGGGAGGCCCCCAAAGACCTGGTGGCCCTGTGGCAGGACCGCAAAAAACTCTCCCGGGTGGTCATGGACCTGGAGCCCCAGCCGCATTGGGGGCTGGGCCTGCCGGTGTACACCATGGCCTCCTCCCCCATCCGCCGCTTCCTGGACCTGGTCATCCACCGCCAGCTCCTGGCGGCCTTGAGCGGCGGGCCGCCGGTCTATTCCCGGGAGGAGCTGGAGCAAATCCTCATGACCATCGAGCCGGCCATGCGCCGGGCGGGGATGCTCAAGACCCGGCGGCTGAGATACTGGCTCCTCAAGTATCTGGCCGGCCAGGTGGGGAGCAAAAGGGAGGCCCTGGTGCTGGAGCAGGTGCAGAACCGCTGGCGCCTGCTGTTGCCGGATCTGCTTTTGGAGGTGCCCCTCACCGCGCCTGCCTCCCTCAAGCTCAAGCCCGGGGACACGGTCTTGGTGCGCCTGGACAAGGTGAGCCCCCGGGATGACCTGGTGAAGCTCTCCCTGGCCTGAAGATCATGCTTGTGGGAGAGGGGGCCAGGAGGCAGCGGCCCCCTTCCCCCTCTCCCAAACCCACTCCCCAACCCCTTACGATATTAGCCAGATGGGAGAAAGGGCTTCCCCCATCCCCCAAGCCTCCCATCGCATTTGCCCAAAGTCTATTTCCCTCAGCCAAAGACCCGCCGGTAAATCACGTCCACATGGCGCAGGTGGTGGCGATAGTCGAAGAGCTCCGCCAGCTCGGCGTCGCTGAGGTGGCGGCGGATGTCCGGGTCCCGGTGCACCACGTCGAAGAAGTTCTCCTCCCCCTCCCACACCAGCATGGCGGCCCGCTGCACCAGCCGATAGGCCGCATCCCGGGTGAGGCCTTTGTTTACCAGGGCCAGGAGCAGGCTCTGGGAGAAGACCAACCCCCGGCTGGCCTCCAGGTTCTCCCGCATGCGCTGGGGATAGACGAGGAGGTTTTTCAGGAGATTCATCAGGCGGTGCAGCATGAAATCCGCCAAAATGGAGCTGTCCGGGATGATGATGCGCTCCACCGAGGAGTGGCTGATGTCCCGTTCATGCCACAGGGCCACGTTCTCCAGGGCCGCCAAGGCGTTGGCCCTGAGCACCCGGGCCAGCCCGCAGAGGTTCTCCGAGAGCACCGGATTGCGCTTGTGGGGCATGGCGCTGGAGCCTTTCTGGCCGGGGGAGAAGTACTCCTCCGCCTCCCGCACCTCAGTGCGCTGCAGGTGGCGGATCTCCAGGGCGATGCGCTCCAGCCCCGCGCCGAGGAGGGCCAGAGTGGTGAGATACTGGGCGTGGCGGTCCCGCTGGATGACCTGGGTGGCGATGGGGGCAGGCCTGAGTCCCAGGCGGCGCATGGCGCTCTCCTCCACCGCGGGCGGCAGATGCGCAAAGGTGCCCACCGCGCCGGAGAGCTTGCCCACCGCCACCACCTCCCGGGCTTGGCGCAGGCGTTCCCGGTGGCGCTGAAACTCCGCATGCCAGAGGGCGAATTTGAGCCCGAAGGTGATGGGTTCGGCATGTACCCCGTGGGTGCGCCCCACCATCACCGTGTCCTTGTAAAGGAAAGCTTTCTCCTTTAAAACCGCCAGGAAGTCCTCCAGACCGGCCAGCAACAGATCCACGGACTCCGCCAGCCTGAGGGCCAGGGCGGTGTCCAGGATGTCCGAGGAGGTGAGGCCGAAATGAAAATAGCGGCCCCATTCGCCCAGGCCCGCGGCCACCTGGTCCACAAAGGCGGCCACGTCATGGTGGGTGGTGCGCTCGATCTCCAGGATGCGCTGCACATCAATTTTGGCCCGGGCCTCAATCTCCCCCGGCACCTCCGGCGGGACGAAGCCGTGCTCCGCCAAGGCCGCCAGGGCCGCCAGCTCCACCTTCAGCCAGGAGGCGAACTGGTTCTCCAGACTCCAGATGCGGGCCATGGGCTCCCGGGAATAACGGGGAATCATGTCTCACCTCACAGGAAAGGCTCCCGGGAGAGGGGGCCAGGGGTCGTGGCCCCCTGCCCCCTCTCCCGGACCCTCTCCCCCAACCCCTTATAGGGGGTGGGGAGGGGAGCTTGAGGGGAGGGCGGGGGACCTGCGGTCCCCCGGCCCTCCCCTCAAAACGCTTCATTATATCCAGACGGCCCCGAAAAGGGAGGGAGGAAAATTTGTTATTGCAACTCAGTAAAAATAGGTTAGGATTATGTCTACCGGTGCTCTATGAATATAGGCAATTCGGCAGCCGGGAGGAGATTTCGGTAAACCGGTCCTCGCTTCACCCTGGGCAGCTAAGGGGGGTGGGAGAAAACTATCCCAGCCTCCCCAGAGGGAGGGCGGGGGCAGATCTGAGCATCCGCGAGAGAATTCCATGATTCTGGCGTTCATCGGACAACCCAACTGCGGCAAGAGCACCATCTTCAACTATTACAGCGGCTACAAGGCCATCGTCTCCAATTTCCCCGGCACCACGGTGAATTACACCGTCAGCCGGGTGGTGCACGCCGGCGAGGAGCTCACCTGCGTGGACCTGCCCGGAGTCTATTCCCTGACCTCCATCGACCAGGCGGAGCTGGAGTCCCGGAACTATCTCCTAAAGGAGGAGGCGGACGTCATCGTCAACGTCATTGACGCCTCGCTTCTGTCCCGCAGCCTGGAGCTGACCCTGGAGCTCATGAGCCTGGAGCGGCCCATGGTGGTGGTCCTCAACATGATGGACGAAGCGGAGCGCAAGGGCATCTGCCTCAAGCCCACGCTGCTGTCCCACCTGTTGGGGGTGCCGGTGGTGACCACGGTGGCCTCCCAGGGCAAGGGCCTGACGGAACTCCTGGATACGGCGGTGGAGGCCGGGCGCCTGAAGATCCGGCCCGCAGCGGTCGCCTTCAGCCGGGACGTGGAGGAGGAGATCGCCGAGCTCTCCGACTCTTTGGACCCCAAACTGGCCCAGGAATTGGGCCTGCCGTGGCGCTTCTTCCTCGTCAAGCTCCTGGAGGATGATCCCCACCTCCTGGAGGAAGTGGGCCGGCGCCATCCAGAGATCATTCCGCTGGTGCGCAATCACCAGAAGATCCTGGCCGAGAGCCATGGCCGGCCGCCGGAGACGGTGATCGCCTCGGAGCGCCATGCCTTGGCGGTCAATATTTTCGAGCAGGCGGCCAAGGTGCTCCCGGCGGCAAAACCCAAGTGGCGGGACCGCCTGGATTGGGTGGCCACGCACCGCATCTGGGGCTATGGGCTGCTTGTCCTGGTGCTGGGCCTGTTCTTCCAACTGGTCTTCCGGGTGGGGCAGACGGTGGAGGGGTTTTTCCTCTCCTATCTGGAATTGTCCCAGGAATTCCTCAAAGGCGCGCTGGGCCAGACGTCTTTGGCCTACCATCTGCTGGGCGAAGGGGTGCTGCTGGGAATTTTCGGGGGGATCGGCATTGTGGCTCCGTACCTGGTGCCCTTTCTGGTGGGCCTGGCCCTTTTGGAGGACACCGGCTATCTCCCCCGAGTGGCCTTCCTCATGGACAACCTCATGCACCGGCTGGGGTTGCACGGCAAATCCATCATCCCCTTCATTTTGGGGTATGGCTGCAGCGTGCCGGCGGTGATGGCCACCCGCATTCTGGAAAGCCCCCGGGACCGCCTGGTGGTGGCCCTCTTGGCCATGCTCATCCCCTGTTCAGCCCGTTCCGTCATCATCTTCGCCCTGGTGGCCGCCATCCTGGGGCCCTATTGGGCTTTGGCCGTCTATCTCCTCAATCTGGTGATCATCGCCATTTTAGGGCGGCTCTCCACCTGGCTGGTCAAGGAGGTCTCCCCGGGCCTGCTCATGGAGATCCCCGAATACCGGCTGCCCACCCTGAAGAATGTTTTCCACAAGTCCTGGCGCAGCCTCAAGGACTTCATCGTGGTGGCCTGGCCCATCCTCATCGTGGGGAGCACGGTGCTGAGCCTTTTGAAGTTTTTTGGCTTTTACGATGCAGTAAACGCCATCTTTAGCCCTTTGACCCGTCTTTTGGATTTGCCCCCGGCGGTGGGCACCACCCTGATCTTCGGGATTATGCGTAAGGAGCTTTCTTTGGTGATGCTCCATGAGGCCCTGGGCACCACCCAGCTGGAGACCGTGCTCAGCCACACCCAGCTCCTCACCTTCACCATCTTTGTGCTCTTTTATATCCCCTGCGCCGCCACCATCGCCGCCCTGATGCGGGAGGTGGGCTGGAAAGGCGCCGCGGTAGGGGTGGTGGGCTCCCTCATCCTGGCCCTGGGGCTGGCCCTGTTGACCCGGGGCCTGGGGACGCTCCTCTTCTGAAGCCGATAAACGAGGCCTCCATTCCTGCCCGCCCTGCCGCTAACCCGGGAGGGCGGTTTTTTTATGGGACATCCGTGCCGTATGTGTTTGCAATTCTCGCGGCCGAGGCTGACAATGGGGTGGACACATGCCCATCTCCCGCCAAGGAGGGCCCATCTATGCTCCGCTCCGCCGAAGTGCTGGCCAACCGGGTGCTGGCAGACAAAAATCTGTTGGCTCAACTCCAGGTCAACCCCCAAATCCTCACCCGGGTGGCGGAGGAGGTTATCGGGGAATTACCTCCCATGCCGCCCGACGCCTGGATCTACCGTCTGGTGGTGGGCTCTCTGGGCCTGACGGTGCTCCTGGTGGTCATCGGTGCCATTGTGCTGTCTTTGGGCAATGTGCAGGAGATTCCGGCAGTGCTCACCGCCATCGGCTCGGCGGCGGTGGGCGCCCTGGCCGGTCTGCTGGCGCCCTCCCCCCGGCAATGATTACCTGCCACAAAGAGAACGTGACGCCATCCCGCAAGAGATGAGGTGAGATCATGGACATGGCCCTGAGGATCCTGGGAAAAGACGAGAGATACCGGGGGGTGGTCCGGGTGCAGGTGCCGGGCATCTACCCCAAGGGGAGCCCTTTGCCGGCGCACATGTCCCGGCTGGTGGAAGCGGCGGCGGAGGCCCTGGCCCGGGCCTATCGGGACATCGTGGCCGAGGGCGGGCATCTGTACATCAGCGACATGTTCCGCAGCGCCGAGATGCAGCAGAAGGCCCACGAAGACTGGAAGGCGGGCCGCAAAACCGCCTACAGCCCCCCGGCCTGCGGCAGCGTGCATGAGTCGGGCCGGGCCATCGACATCGACGCCTTCGACACCGGCATCGGTCACAAGCGGGTGCGGGAGATCCTCAACCGCCACGGCTGGGTGAACATCGTCGCCACCCTCACCGGCCCCGAATGCTGGCACTATGAATTCCGGGAGGAGCGCTGGGAGAGCTACCGGAAAAAGCACGGCTATGCCGCCATGGCCCGGGCCATGAAAGAGGAGATCGGCAACGTGGCGGGCAAGGAGACCGCGGAGAGCACCGAGGCGGAGGTGAAGTGGCTCCAGGACGCCTTGAACCGCCTCCTGGGCCTTTCCCTGAAGGTGGATGGCATCTACGGCGCTGCCACCAAAAAGGCGGTCAAGGACTTCCAGAAAAAGTATGGCTTGCAGGTGGACGGCGTGGCCGGACCCATCACCAAACGGAAGATCAGGGAGCTCCTGGGGGAGGCCTGAGGCCTGGCTGATTTTGAGGCCTGCCAATAATTTTTGGGAGAGGGGGCCAGGGGTCGCGGTCCCAAACCCACTCCCCCAACCCCTTAAAATGCGATGGGGGCTCTCTCCTTGAAAATCACTTTAAGAGAGAGGCCACCAGCTCGGCCTGGCGCACGGCAGCGCCCTGGTGGGCTGCAAGAGCGCGGCGGGCCCGGTCCCCGGCCTGGCGGGCGGCCTGGGGGTCGGCCAGCCGGGCCTGCACTGCGGCCGCCAAAGAGGCGGCGTCCTCCACGATAGCAAGGGCACTGGCGGCCGTGAGCATCTCCTCGGCCCAGCGGAAATTGTTGAGATGGGGGCCGCTTAAGGGGGCCAGGCCCCACACTGCCGCCTCCAGGAGGTTCTGGCCGCCGTGGGGGATGAGGGAGCCGCCCACGAAGGCCACCGTGGCCACGGCGTAAAGGTCAAAGAGATCGCCGATGGTGTCCACCAGGATCACCGGCTCCCCCCGGCGGACCTCCCCGGCCTTGAGGCGGCTTAAGCGGGCGCAGGGCCAGCCCCGGCCGCGGGCCAGGGCTTCCACCGCCGCGGCCCGCTCCGGGTGGCGGGGGGCCAGGACCAGGAGCAGGGCAGGGGAGGGGGCCCTAAGGCGCCCATAAGCCTCCAGCACCATTTCCTCCTCCCCGGCGTGGGTGGAGGCGGCCAGAAACACCGGCGCCTCCTTAATGCCCAGGGCTGCCAGCCAGGCCGGTCCTTGGGGTTCCCCCGACGATGCCTCAGTGCGGGAAGGGGAGGGGAGGGGGGAGACGCCCTGCCGTTCCTGCCAGGCCCTCAGCAGCCGGTCCACCTTCAGGTTGCCGGTGAGGTGCAGCCTTTCCCGGGGCGCGCCCAGCCGGCTGAGCCTGGCCGCATCCTCTGCCGAGCCTGCGGCGATGACATCGAATAAATCCAAAAAGGCGGCCGCCAGGGACGGCACCCGGAGATAGCGGCGGAAGCTGCGCTCCGATAGGCGGGCGTTCAGCAGGGCCAGCTTGCACCCCCGCTCCCTGGCCAGCATCAGGAAGCCGGGCCACAGCTCCGATTCCAGGGCCAGAAAGACATCGGGCTTGAGGACCCTAAGGGCCCGGGAGACCGCCCAGGGCAGGTCCAAAGGAAAATAGCAGACTGTGGCCCCCAAAGGGCCGAACAGGCGGCGGGCCACCTCCTGACCGGTGGCGGTGCCGGTGGAGATGGTGAGGGAGGCCTCCGGCAGCAACCGGCGCAGTTCCTCTACCAAAGGGGGGGCGCTGGCGATCTCACCCACCGACACTCCATGCAGCCACAGGCGGGGCCAACCTGGGGGCGGCGAGGGGGGAGGGGTGAGCCCCAGCCGGGGATAAAAGCTTTCCTCCGCGTCCCGCCGGCGCAGATGACGGTAATAGAAGGGCCAGCCCAAAAGTCCCAGGGACCCGGTAAGGCCAAAGTAACCCCCTAAAAGGATTTTACGCAACATAATTATTGAAATATAAGAATTTTATTGTTTATTGAGAATTCCGGCGAGGTCGGCTGAGGGCACCCTGCACCTCT
Organism: Desulfobaccales bacterium; assembly: GCA_037481655.1. Lineage (NCBI taxonomy): Bacteria > Pseudomonadati > Thermodesulfobacteriota > Desulfobaccia > Desulfobaccales > Desulfobaccales bacterium. Next base: position 25,478 of record JBBFLF010000028.1, read on the forward strand.
TTCCAGGCTCAGATCCCCATCCGAAGGGCCGCGAGGCATCACTTTTTCGGGTTCGGGAAGCAATTTCTCCCCCAAAATACCCCACCTTTGGTGGTGCATCCCTCCGGCTGCCACTGCCGGCCACCGCCATCAATCTGAGGTCCCAAGAGGCATTGACGGGGGCCAGAACGGGCCAGACAGCTCCCCGGTTTATGGCTCGGCGGCTCCTCCTGGGAACCCCAGCCTCGCTGCAGTGGGGCAAATAGCTGATGGTGTCTGGCGCCTTTTAGGTTGCTTTTCCAGGAGTCAGGACAGCTTGAAACCCCTCCTCGCTTGAAAGCTCAGCCCGGGAGCTGACGCAGGGCGGGGTCTGCGCTCGCCGCTTCCCGGGCATGACGATTTTTCCCTTAAACGGGAGAGGCAGGGCAAACAGCAAATGCCCTGATCGGGTCTCCCGGCCTCAGGACCTGCCCAAAGGCCACAATTTTAATTGCTATTGTTCATAATTGAGGCATGCGCCAGCCATCGGGGTCGTTCCCGCCGGTAATCCGCCAGGATCTGGGCGTGGTCGAAGGCCAAGGGCTCCGGCAGGTCCTCCAGCGGGAAGACCCCCACCTCCGCGGCATCATCTGCGGCCTGGGGCTCGCCTTGAGCCGTGGCCACAAAGACCACGGTGATGGTGTGCTGGCGGGGATCCCGGTCCGGGGCGGAATAGGCGTGGAACTGCCCCAGCAAGGTGACCTCCAGCCCGGTCTCTTCCCGGGCCTCCCGCCGGGCCGCCTCCTCCAGGGTCTCGCCGTATTCCACAAAACCCCCGGGCAATGCCCAGCCGTAGGGGGGCTTGGCCCGGCGGATGAGCACGACCCCTTTAGGCACCTCGATGATGATATCCACCGTGGGCACCGGGTTGCGGTGGCGCCTGGTCACATAGCCGCAGCGGGGGCAGGTTTCCTCCACCAGCATTTTAGTTTACATAATATATATTATCAGACATTATTGAAATTCCTGTTTCACAAACCGCTTGAGATCCTCATAGCGCAGGGCCGCAATGCGCCACACCCCGTCGGTGGGATCCCGCACCATCTCGAAGCGGAACTCCTCCTTGGTTTTGGGGTCCGCAAAAATCACCGTGGCCCGCTCCCCCTGTTGCTCAATGCGGGCGGTGCTCACTGCCGCGGCCAGCCCCAATATCTGGGTGGTGCTCAGATTTTTCAGATATTTTTCCACCCCGCTTTTGATGACCGGCGTGAGCGCCTCCACCGCCTTGGGCGGGATGGCCCGGGCCAGCTTCTCCAGCACCCGCCGGCCGAAGCGCTCCACCGCGTCGGGCTCCGGAGACCCCGGCAGCACCTGGGCCAGATCCTCCGCCGCCTCCCGGCTCAGATGGGTGGCGATGGAGGGGAGATCAATGTAAAATAACAACTTGTCCAAGTCCCGGGTCTTCAGGGCCACCACCATCTGCTGCAGGGCATAGCGGGGCGAGTTGAGCCAGCGCCAGTAGCCATAGCCCACCGCCACCGCCGCCAAGAGCACGATCAGGGCCGCCAGCTTTACCGCATTGCTGCGCATGTCTGCCTCCAGGCCCCTCTGGGGCCGGATGTTGAAAAGGTCCGGTTGAGTGACTATGAAGGAGAGAGCCGTGGCCGCGGACTGCTGCAGGGCCATGTGCCCCACCCCGCTGCCGGAGCCTGGGAGCGCCGGATGTCCCGGCTTCCTCGGCGGGACATCACCACTCGCGGGGGACGACCGGGTCGGCGCCGCGTCGCCTCACCTCTATCCTTCATTATACGTCAACTCCATATTTAGGCATTCATTATGACTGCGGAAAAAATCATCTCCCGTCACCCCTTGGACAACGGCCTGATCTTGGAGTTTTGGGATCTCTCCCGTCACACCGCCGGCGACCGCTGGCAGGTGACCCTGGAGGCCCGCATCGCCGTGCCGGTGCGGCCGGAGTATCTGCCCCCGGAGTTGCAGGAGAAATGGCAGGAGGTGGCAGAAGCCCTGGGGCCGGAGGTCTGCTTTCGCCATCAGGAGACCCGCAACTTTGTGGATGAGCGCCTGATGCCGGAGCTTCTCAAAGAAATGGAGACCCGGCTGCTGCAGGGGATGAAACGCTACGCCAGCCATCCCCAGTTCGGGCCCCGTTTCCTCAGGCGGCGCTATCATGAATACCTGGAGCGTTCCCGCTGGTGGCGGGAGGAATGAAGCCGCACGGAATTGTATAAGGCTAAGGCGCATGCGATAAAGGTGGGGGCCGGAGGGAACGCCTCCCCTGCCCTCTTGGGGCCTCCGGCGGAAATAAGCCCGCAAGATGAGCCTATGCGGCAGTGTGGTGCCAACCTCTTGTATGCCAAGGAAGGATAAACATGGCGGAGACAGACGGCCGGCCCTGGCAGGAGTTGCCTCAGGTGCGGCTCACCGGCAAGGGCCGGCGCTGGCGCAAAAGCGGCCACCCCTGGATTTACCGGGATGACCTGGCCGGCCCGGTGGCAATTGCCCCCGGAGAGCTGGTGGCGGTCATGGGCCCCACCGGGGATTTCCTGGGGCAGGCCTTCTACAGCGCCACCTCCCGCATCGCCCTGCGGGTCGTCACTCAGGGCGAGGAGGTGGTGGACCGGGAATTCTGGGCCGCCCGCCTGGAAGGCGCTTTAGCCTACCGGGAGCAGGTGGCCGCCGGGGCGGAGGCCCGCCGCCTGATTTACGGCGAGGCCGACGGCTTTCCCGGGCTGGTGGTGGATGCTTACGGCCCCCACCTGGTGGTCCAGGCCCTGCACCCCGGGCCGGAGCGCCTTCTGCCCCTCTTTCTGGACCTGCTCACCTCCCGGCTGTCCCCGGCCTCCATCACCTTGCGCCACGACGCCGAGGTGCGCCTGCTGGAGGGCCTGCCCCAGGAAGTCAAAACGGTTTACGGCGAACTCCCCGAGCGCCTCACCATCACCGAGGGCGGCCTTACCTTCCTGGTGGATGTGCGCCGGGGTCAAAAGACCGGCCTCTTCCTGGATCAACGCGAAAACCATCTGGCCGCCCGCACCTACGGCTACGGCGAGGTCCTGGACGCCTTTGCTTACCAGGGCGGCTTCGGCCTGCACCTGGCCGCCGCTGCCACTGGGGTGACGCTGGTGGACAGCTCCGCCGCCGCCCTGGAGGTGGCCCAGGAAAACGCCCGCCTGAACGGCCTGAAAAATATTATTGCATTACGAGAAAATGTTTTTCATTTTTTGAGAAAAGCGGTCAAGGAGGGCCGGCGCTTCGACACCATTATTCTCGACCCGCCCGCCTTCGCCAAGAGCCGCCAGGACCGCCCCGGGGCACTGAAGGGTTATTTAGAGATCAACCGCCAGGCCTTGGAGCTGCTCACCCCGGAAGGCTGCCTCATCACCTGTTCCTGTTCTTATAATTTGAGAGAGGAGGAATTTCTGGACCTCTTGCGCCAGGCGGCTCAGGCCGCCGGCCGGGAGCTCCGGCTGGTGGAGCGCCGGGGCGCCGCCCGGGACCACCCGGCCCTCCTCTCCCTCCCCGAGAGCCTGTATCTCAAGTGTTTCATTCTCCAGGCCCTGGCCTGAGACGCTGACCGGACCAAGGGTCACCGGAGCAGTCGCCTTAAGGAGAGGTTCTTCTAAAACAAGAAAACCCTCTCCAGCCTGAAGGGTTCATGGGGAGGCTATCCAGGCACCGTACCCGGGGCGCAATTTTCCCGCCAGACCGAAATGGTGTGGCGTGCGAGGATCATAAGAAAATCTTTTTCGTCGAAACGGGGAGTGGCGGGGTATAGAGACCCCGGAATACCGCATCTCCCCTGCCCTGCCGCACCCCGGCAAACAGTACTAGTAACTGACCGGATATATTAATAATTCAATAGAGGAAGATAAATCCTTTGAAGAGGTTAAGGATGGATGCACCTTCTGGGCCCTCGTTTCCCAAGCGTGGGTTATGAGGAGGACCTGCCCTGACCGGTGGGATGGTGAATCATAAATCCTTGACAGGGCAGAAGGTTTGTTTACAATTAAGTGTTTTTAATCCCGGGTGAGCGTGGAGCGATGAAGACCTCCCCCTGGCTGGTGACCATCAGCCGCATTCCTCCGGAGGGGCTGGAGCTGAGCCTGAGCCTCGATGAGGAGTGGTTTGCCCGGTGGCTGGCCCAGGACCCGGGCTTGGAGATTGCCGGGCCCGCCCGGGCCGAGGCCCGGGTGAGCCTGACTCGGCATGGCCGGGATCTGCTCTTGCGGGGGCGGGTGGCCGGCACCCTGACCCTGGCCTGCAGCCGCTGCCTCACTCCTTTTGAGACGCCGCTCACTGCCGCCTTCGAGCTCCTCCTCACCCCCGGGCCGGAACCGGTCAGGGGCGGCGAAGAGCCGCTCACCCAAGAGGAGCTGGATCTGGACTTTTTCACCGGCGACACCCTGGATCTGGAGCCCTATCTGAAGGAGCAGGTGGTGCTCATGCTGCCGGTGAAGCCGTTATGCTCCGATTCCTGCCGGGGTCTGTGCCCGCGCTGTGGCGCCGATTTGAATCTGGGGCCTTGCGCCTGCCAAGGCGGGCCTTCCGGTCGCCCCGGCACGTCGTAATTTTTACAGGTTGATAAAGGAGAACACCCATGGCACTCCCCAAACGGAGGCATTCGCCCACCCGCCGCAACAAGCGGCGCAGCCACTACCGCCTGAGTTTGCCCCATCTGTCGGTGTGCCCCAAGTGCAATGAACCCCGGCTGCCGCACCGGGCTTGCCCCGCCTGCGGCTTCTACAAGGGCCGGCTGGTGGTGCCCGCCGCCGCGGAATAACCTTGCCCCGATAAAGGTGCCCCATGGATTATCTGTTGACCGAGGAGCAGCAGATGCTCCAGGACCTGGCGCGGCGCATCGCCTACGAGAAGATCAAGCCGGCCCGGGCCCGCCTGGATGAGGAAGAGGAATTCCCCTGGGAGATCATCAAAGACCTGGCCCAGGCCGACCTGGCCGGCACCATCATCCCGGAGCAGTACGGCGGCCTGGGGATGGGCGCCTTTGAAAACGTCCTCCTCCTGGAGGCCCTCTCCGAAGGCTGCGTGGGGGTGGCGGTGAGTTTCGCCGCCAGCTTTCTGGGCGCCTACCCCATCATGCTTTACGGCTCCGAGGAGCAGAAGCAGGCCTATCTTCCGGGCATCGCCAAGGGCGACACCCTGGCCGCCTTTGCCCTGACTGAGGCCCAGGCGGGGAGTGACGCCGCCGCCATCGCCACCACCGCAGTCAAAGACGGCGATTTTTACGTGCTCAACGGCATCAAGCAGTGGATCACCAACGCCGGGGTGGCGGACGTCAACGTGATCATCGCCCTCACCGACAAGGCCAAAGGTCCCCGGGGCGCCAGCGCCTTCATCATCCACAAGGACGACCCCGGCGTCTCCTTCGGGAAAAAAGAGCGCAAGATGGGCATCCGGGCCTCGGTGACCCGGGAGATCATCCTGGAGGAGGTGCGCATCCCCAAGGATCGCCTCCTGGGCCGGGAGGGCCTGGGCTTCATCATCACCATGAAGACCCTGGATCTGGCCCGCCCCGGGGCCGGCGCCATGGCCCTGGGCCTGGCCCAAAGCGCCCTGGATGAAGCCGCCCTCTTCGCCAAGGAGCGCCACCAGTTCGGCCAGCCCATCTTTGCCATCCAGGCGGTACAGCACATGCTGGCGGACATGGCGGTGAAGGTGGAGGCCTCCCGGGCCCTGGTCTATGCTGTGGCCCGCTACATCGACACCGACCCCAAGGATTTCTCCAAGGAGGCGGCCATGTCCAAAGTTTTTGCCACCGACATGGCCATGCAGGTGGCCATCGACGCGGTGCAGGTCATGGGCGGGCACGGCTACATGCGGGATTACCCGGTGGAGAAGATGATGCGGGACGCCAAGATCCTGCAGATCTTCGAGGGCACCAACCAGATCATGCGCAACATCATCGGCCTGGCTTTGAACAAAGAGTATTCCAAGAAAAAATAACCCGGTTGACCTCTTCTTCGGAATGAGCGGCTGAAGGCCGCTGATACCATGGAAAAATTGTGGGGGGAGGGCCAGGGAGCGGTGGCCCCCTGCCCTCCCCCCACGCCCCCCTCCCAACCCTGTAAGGGTTTGGGGGAGGGGGCCTGGGGGAGGGGTAAGGGCCCACCGGCCCTTAGCCCCCTCCCCCTACCCTGCTCTCACACCCATGCTCAGAATCATCGTCTGTATCAAGCAAGTCCCGGAAACGGACAAGGTGCGCCTGGATCCCGAAACCCACACCCTCATCCGGGAGGGCGTCCAGGCCATCATCAACCCCTTTGACCTTTACGCCCTGGAGGCGGGCCTCAGGCTCAAGGAGGCCCACGGTGGCCAGGTGACCCTCCTCTCCATGGGGCCGCCCCAAGCCGAGGCGGCTCTCCGGGAAGCCCTGGGCTACGGCGCCGACAGCGCCGTGCTCCTCTCCGACAAGGCCTTTGCCGGGGCCGACACCTGGGCCACCGCCCTTACCCTGGCCCAGGCCGTACGCAAACTCGGCGGCGCCGACCTCATCTTCACCGGCAAGCAGGCCATCGACGGCGACACCGCCCAGGTGGGGCCCATGCTGGCCACCCTCTTGGCGGTCCCCTACGTGGCTTGGGCCCGGAAACTCACCCTCACAGGCGACGGGGTGATGGAAGTGGAGCGCCTCCTGGATCACGGCTATGACGCCCTGAGGGTCAGGCTCCCCGCGGTGGTGAGCGTGGTCAAGGAGATCAACGAACCCCGGGTGCCCTCCTTCAAGGCCAAGATGCAGGCCAAAAAGGCGGTCATCCCCACCTGGACCCTGAACGACCTGGGACTGAACCCCAAAGACGTGGGCCTGGCCGGCTCCTTCACCCAGGTGGTGCGGGTCTTCCCGCCGCCGGCCCGAGGTCAGTCCGAAACCTGGACCGGCGACCCCCAGGATCTGGCCACCCGCCTGTGGACGCGGCTTAAGGAATTGGGAAGGAGGTAATTTGGGGGAGGGGGCCAGGGACCGCAGGCCCCTGCCCCCTCCCCCAAACCCCTCCCCCAACCCCATAAAGGGGGTGGGGAGGG
>JBBFLF010000029.1 GCA_037481655.1 Desulfobaccales bacterium
CCGGCCCCTCCGCCACGACGGGAAGCTGCTTCAGGTCCCCGGGAGGCCCCCGCAGCCAGGCAGGAGACGCCCGCCCCCGAGATGGAGCGGGAGCCGGGAGTCCGTCGCCGCGCCCGGATGATTGAGGTGCCCCCCACCGGCGTTCCCCCTGCCCCTCGGGGGGAAAGCCCGCCTCCGGTCCGGCCCCCTGCGGTGGTGATGCCGCCGGAGGACCAGCGGCCGCAGCCACCGCCGGCGGCGGCCCCGGCCCGGCCGGAAGGGGTTCCGGAACGCCAGGTGGCCCCCCCGGCCCGCCGCCAGGAAGGTCCGGTTCCCCGGCAGCAGCAGTTGCGGGAGCAATGGGAACGCCAGCTCCAGCAGGAACTGGAACGCCAGCGCCGGGTGGCCCCTCCGGCGGCGTCCCCGCCGGCCCGGGAACGGAAAAAGCCCGCTCCGGTGTCTCCCCAGCCCGCTCCAGTAACCGAACCCGGGGGCTTGAGGCCTCCTGGCCCTCCTCGGCCGGGCGGCTTGCCGGGCCTGGGTCCCGGCAGGTGAGAGGCTCTTCCGGGAGGAAACGGCGGCGTGGCAGTCTCTTTGCCGCTCTCCGACCCGGGGAGGCCGGGGCTTCAGATGTCCCTGCTCCAAGACCATCCTCTGAAGAACGGTATCTGCGGTGCATTCAGATAATCTGGGAAAGCGAGTGGATATGTTGGCTGCCCTGGGAGAACGTCTCTGGGAACGTCGGGAGGAGCTGGCCGCCGCCGCCGGCCAGGATGTGGGCACGCCCCATTGGCTGGGCCGCATCGAAGTGGAAATGGCGGCGGCTCACTTGCGCACCATGGCGGCAGAGGCCCATCTGGTGGCCGGCGGCGCCCCTTATGGCGTGGTGGCCGCCATCTTCCCCTACGACGCCGCGCCGGTGATGCTGGCCCGGGTGGGGGGCGCGGCTCTGCTGGGGGGCAACCGCTTCCGCTTCTCCTGCTCCTCCCAGACCCCCACCGTGGCCCGGGTGCTTCAGGAGGTGACCGCGCCCTTTCCGGACATCGAGGCGATGGTGGGGGTGGACAACCGCCAGTTCGGCGCCCAGGCTGTGCGTGACCCCGAGGTGCGGGTGCTTTTCATCTCCGGCGGCGGCGAGGTGGGCGCGGTCTATGCCCGGGAAATCGCCTCCCTGGACAAGCTCTTCTTCGCCGGCCCCAGCGGCCTGCCGCCGGCCCTGCTCTTCCGGGACGCGCCGGTGTCCCAGGCGGCCCGCTTTCTGGTGCGCCGGGCCTTTCTCAACGCCGGCCAGTACTGCACCTGCCTGAAGCGGGCCTACATCCACCGGGACATCTACCCCCAGGTGAAAGAGGCGGTGCTGGCGGAGATGGCCGCCATCAAGGTGGGGGAGCCGGAGGATCCGGAGACCTGGATCGGCCCCCTGAAAGTGGAGCGCACTCGGGCGCTGCTGGAGCGGGCCCTGGCGGCCATGCCCCAGCCGGTCTTCCTGATGCCGCCCCGCCGGGAGGGCCTCTGGCAGGGGCCCTTTCTTCTGGAGACCCCGGAGCCCCCGGATCTGGAGCTCTTCGGGCCGCTTTTGGCTTTGGTGCCGGTGGCCGACGACGAGGAGGCGGTGGCCCGGGTGCTCCAAAGCCGCTATCCCATGCTGGTGGTCTTTTTCGGCACCCCGCCTGCCGGCGCCCGGGAGCGCCTGGACCGGACCTTCGGCATGGTCTTCGACAACCCGGAGTTTCTCTTCACCCCCTTACGCATCCCCTTCGGCGGCAAGGGGGAGAGCGGCTGGATCCTGGAGCGGGCCGACGGGGGGATCCGCAAGCGGGACGGCGCCGTCTGGTATGCCGCGGAGCTGGTGCGGCGGCCCGGCTGACCTAAATTTTAAGGGAAGGGCCGGAGGATCGGGGGCTCTTGGCCTCCCCGCAAACTCCACTCCTCGCTCCCGGTAAGGGGTTGGGGGAGAGGGCCTGGGAGGAAGGGCCAGGGGGGCACGGCTCCCTGGCCCCCTCTCCCAGAAGCTCATCTTAATCAGGAGGAACGATGGATATTGCCGGCCTGCTGACGGCCTTGGGATACCGGGAGGAGCCCCTGGGGTTTTTCTATACCGACCAGCCGCCTCACGAGGGCTTTTCCCCCAAACCGGGGCGGCTGCCCTCCGCCGCCGAGGAGGCCCGGGGGGAGGTGGACTTCGGTCAGGTCTTCTCCCATTTTTCTTGTGTCATGGGCCATGTCTGGCGGGCCCGGCGCCAGGGCCGGGCGGCCTGGTTCGACCGGGAGCACTTCGGCTGCTTGGGGGGCGCCTTCTATCTGGGCTTCCTGAAGCCGCAACTGGAGGTCATCGTCCATTATGTCTCCACCGGCATCCCAGGGGTGCTGCCGGGGGAGCGTTTTCTCTCCAGCCCCGAGGTCTGCCGCCGCTTCTTCGAGACCATCGATCCGCCTCCGGCAGCCGGGCGCTATGCGGTCTTTCAGCCTTTGAGCCGCTTCGCTTCCGGTCAGGAGCCGGAGGTGGTGATCTTCTTCGCCCGGCCGGAGCTCCTCACCGGCCTGCATACGCTGGCCGCTTTCGTCACCGGGGTTCCCCAGGTGGTGCAGGCGCCTTTCGGGGCGGACTGCTCCCAGGTGGTGACCTGGCCCCGGAAATTTCTGGCCGAGGGCCGACTGGTGGCGGTATTGGGCGGCTTTGATCCCGCGGCCCGGAAATTTCACCGCCCCGATGAGCTGAGCTTCGCCGTACCCTGGGAACTCTTCCGGCAGATGGCGGCGCGCTGGCAGGACTCCTTCCTCACCGGGGAGCTCTGGGCCGAGGTGCGGCGGAAAATCCAACTCAGTGACAAGACCTGGGGGGAGAAGTAAGCCATGGCCGGGCCGGGCCTGTCGCCGCCGGACGTGGGCGCCTGGCCCGCCACGTATCGGGAGGCGGTGGCCCTGCAGGAGACCTGGCGGGAGCGGGTGAGCCTCAGTCCCCTGCCGCGACCGCCTGGCTCGGTGGCCGGGGTGGATGCGGCCTATGAGGGCCCCCGGGGCCGGGTCTTTGGGGCCGCGGTTTTGTTCAGCTATCCTAAACTGGAGCCGCTGGAGGAGGCCGGGGCGGCCATGGACTGCCCTTTCCCCTATATCCCCGGCCTGCTGAGTTTCCGGGAAATTCCGGTGCTCCTGAAGGCGCTAAGCCGGCTCAGCCGCCTCCCGGACCTGATTCTGGCCGACGGTCAGGGCATTGCCCATCCCCGGGGCCTGGGGCTGGCGTCGCATCTGGGGGTGCTGGTGAATCTGCCGGTGATCGGGGTGGCCAAAAGCCGGCTGGTGGGGGAAGGGGAGGAGCCGGACCGAGAGGCCGGCGCCTGGCGGCCGTTACTCCTGGAGGGCCGGACCGTGGGTCTGATCCTGCGCACCCAGACCGGTCGCCGCCCCTTGTACGTCTCGCCCGGGCACCTCGTCTCCCTGGAGGACTGCCGGGAGATCGTGCTGGGGTGTGTCCGGCGCTATCGCCTCCCCGAGCCGCTTCGGGCCGCCGATCGCCTCAGCCGGCGCCTCCGGAGGGCAGCTTGCCCTTCACCGTCAGGCTGAGGGAGGTGGAGAAGTAAAAATCGGCAAAATAGAGCTGCCGTCGGTAGATGGGGCAGATGGCATTGAAGCCGTTGCGGCAGCACCCCTGGCGGGGATCCCAGTCCCACCACAGGCATTCCTGGCATTCCCCCCGGAGTTCCCGGTTGAGGCACATCATTCCTACATCGGAAAAGTCCATGTATATCATCCCGGCAGCCGACCTCCCCCTGCCGGCGCCTTTTTTCCCGGAGTTTAGCAAAAATCCCCTATTAGTCTAACTCATTTAAAACAATTGCGCCGGGATGTCAAAAATTTTTTTCCAGGCGGGCATCTTCCCTGGAGACAACTGTCTCAGGGGAACCCTCGGGAGGACAACGCACAAGGGTACCCTCCTCCGGTTCTTGCGGGCTTCCACGGGGGTGTATTACGGCGGGCCGGGAGGTGCGCCGAGTCCCAAGCGGCAGGGCTCAGCGGGCCTCGCCTGGCGAAGATGACTGGCAGGAGGAATCTACGGCGGCGGGGAGCGCCTCGGCCTCGGGTTGGTCGGTCCCGTTTTCCCAGTCGGCGCAGAGGTGGAACTTGCCGACACCGTGCATAAGGCGCCGGCAGAAGCCTTTATACTCCTTGGTCCAGTGCCGGCAGGTGCCGCAGACCTTGAGGGGCCGAGGGCGAAGTGTGGATCTCATCAGTTTTTGTTTAAATTCACGCTTCGTTAATGATGCTTGGGCCTTCCCACCCCTTTAAGGGGTTGGGGGAGAGGGTGTGGGAGAGGGGGCAGGGGTCCATGACCCCTGGCCCCCTTTCCCACTTTACCCGCCCTCTCCCTCACGGTCAAGGCGGAAGTGGTCATAGCCCCGGCCGGTGATGACCTGCTCGCCTCCGGGGCCGGCCAGAAGGACCTCGGAGCCGGGGATGATCTCCCCGAGCCGGTAAGGGGCCGGCAAGCCGGCTTGGTGAAAGCGCTCCCGGAGGTGGCTTTCCGGCGCGGCGGAGGTGAAGAGGAGCTGGTAGTCCTCGCCGCCGGTGAGGGCCAGGGCCAGGGGGTCCAGCCCCAGCATCTGGGCAGCGGTGATAAGGGCCGGCGTGAGGGGCACCTGCTCCGCCTTCAGCCGTGCCCCCACCTGGCTCAGCCGGCAGATGTGCCCCAGATCAGAGGCGATGCCGTCTGAGAGATCGATGCAGGCGCTGGCCAGGTGCTGCGAGGCCAGGAGGCGCCCGGCGTCAAGTTGCGGCGCCGGCTCCCGGTGGGCCCCCAGGAGGGGCTCCCGCACCTCCGGCGGCAGCAGGAAATCACGGCGCAGGATTTCGACTCCGGCGGCGGCCTCGCCCAGGGGCCCGGTGACGTACACCCCATCCCCCACCTGAGCGCCCGCCCGGGTCATAAGCTCCCCCTTGGGCACCCGCCCCAGCAGGGTAACGGTCAGGGTGAGGCCCGGCGGCGAGGCGATGGTGTCCCCGCCGATGACGGCCAGGTGCCACTCACGGGCCGCCTCCGCGATGCCTTCTCCCAGCTCCAGGGCCTGGGCGAGCTCCCGGTCAGGGGGCCAGCCCAGGGAGAGGAGGGCGTAAGCAGGCCGGCCCCCCATGGCGGCGATGTCGCTAACGTTCACCGCCACCGCTTTGCGCCCCACCTGGCGGAGGCTGGACCAGGCCAGGTGAAAATGCACCCCCTCCACGAGCGTGTCCAGGGTAATTAGGAGGTACTCCGGCCCGCCGGGGTCCAAGACGGCGCAGTCATCCCCGATGCCTACGATCACCTCCGGGGGCGGGGGGCCGAAGAGCTCGGCCAGGGCCGCGATGAGGCCGAATTCGCCGGCGGGCGGGCGGGCCATTCAGTTCATTTCCAGGGCGCTGAAAAAGAAGGGGATCTCGGTGGCCGCGGTTTCGGGGCTGTCCGAGCCGTGCACCGCGTTCTTTTCCTTGTCCAGCCCCAGGTCCTTGCGGATGCTGCCGGCCGCAGCCTCCTTGGGGTCCGTGGCGCCCATGAGGACCCGCCAGCGCTGGATGGCGTTTTCCCCTTCCGCCACCAAGGCCACAATGGGGCCGGAGCTCATGTAGTCGGTGAGGCTGTCAAAGAAGGCCCGCTCCCGGTGCACGGCATAGAAGGCCTGGGCCTGCTCCTTGGTGAGGCGCAGGCGCTTCAAGGCCACGATGGTGAGGCCGGCCACCTCCAGGCGCTTTAAGATCTCGCCGGTGAGCCCTCGTTCCACCGCGTCCGGTTTGATGATCGCCAAGGTCCGCTCCACGGCCATAATATCTCCTTTGGAAAGTCACTTGCGGGGAATTCAGTATCTGTCGGGTCCGGTCGCCGGCCACGGCCAGGCCACCGGCCCGGGATCATTTGTCCACTGTGCCGAAATGGTCGAATTGCAGGGTGAAGGTACCCCGCCCCTGGGTCAGCGACCGCAGGGCGGTGGCATAGCCGAACATGGCGCCCAAGGGGGCCTTGGCGGTGATGATCCTCACCGGCCCCTTGGCGGTGAGCTGCTCGGTCTTGCCCTTGCGGGCGTGGAGGTCGCCCAAAACCTCGCCGGTGAACTCCTCGGGCACGATGATCTCCACCTTCATGATGGGCTCCAGGAGCACCGGCCGGGCCTGGGCCACGGCCTGCTTCACCGCGGTCATGGCGGCCACCCTGAAGGCCATGTCGCTGGCCTGGCCTTCCCGCACCTGGGCGTCCACCAGGGCCACGGCGATGTCCTCCGCCGGGTGGCCGAAGGCCGGACCCCCCGCCAGGGCCTCTTTCACCGCCTGCTCAATCACCGGCACAAAGGGGGCGGCAGGATGGTCCTCCGGCAAAAAGGAGGTGAAGGAGTTGCCGGCGCCCCGGGAGCGGGGGGAGAGGCTCAGGCGCACCGCGGCAAAATGCTGTTTGCCCGCCAGCTCCCGGTCGAAGGTGCCGGTCTCCTCCACCGCCTGGGTGATGGTCTCCCGATAGACCACCTGAGGCCGCCCGGCCCGGATGCGGGTGTGGAATTCCCGCTCCAGGCGATGCTGCACCACCTCCAGGTGGAGCTCCCCCATGCCGGAAAGGAGCGTCTGGCCGGTATCCTCGTCCAGATGCACCTTGAGGCTGGGGTCCTCTTCCGCCAGGCGGGCCAAGGCCGGGCCCAAGCGCTCCTGGTCGTCCCGGGTCTCCGGCTCGATGGCCAGGGAGATCACCGGCACATAGGAGCTGATGGGCTCCAGCACGATGGGGTGGCCGGGGGTGCACAGGGTGTCGCCGGTGGTGGTGTGTTTGAGCCCCACCAAGGCCACGATGGCCCCGGCCTGGGCCTCCTCCAGGGGCTCCCGCTTGTTGGCGTGCATGCGCAGGATGCGCCCCACCTTCTCGGTCACCTGCTTCACCGGGTTGTAGACTTCCTGACCCACCTTGAGGGTGCCGCAGTACAGCCGCACATAAGTAAGGCGCTGGCCGCCGAACATCTGGATCTTGAAGGCCAGGGCCGCCAGGGGACCGGAGATCCGGGTGGGCCGGGTCTCCATCTCCCCGGTTTCGGGGTTTTCCCCGGTGATGGCCGGCACCTCCAGGGGATTGGGCAAGAAATCCTTGATGCCGTCCAGGAGGGGCTGGATGCCCTTGTTGCGGAGAGCCGCGCCGGCATAGACCGGCACGCCTTTGAGGGCGATGGTGGCCCGGTGGATGGCGGCCACCACCTCCTCCGGGCTCACCTGGGCCTCGCTTAAGTAGGCCTCCATGAAGGCGTCGTCCACCTCTGCCAGGGCCTCGAGGAGCTCCTCCCGCCGCCGGCGCACCTCTTCTTCATACTCCGGCGGGATGGGCAGCTCCTCATACACCGCGCCCAGGGTCTCCTCCTGCCACTTCCAGGCGGTGAGGCTGAGCAGATGAAAGACCCCCTGGAAGCGGTCCTCCTCTCCCCAGGGGATGGTGATGGGGAGGGGGTGGGCCCCCAGCTTCTCCCGGAGGCTGGCCACACTCATCCAGAAATCCGCCCCGGGGCGGTCCATCTTGTTGATAAAGGCCAGCTTGGGCACCCGGTAACGGTCCGCCTGGTGCCACACCGTTTCGGACTGCGGCTCCACCCCGCTCACCGCGTCGAAGACCCCGATGGCGCCGTCCAGGACCCGGAGGCTGCGCTCTACTTCGATAGTGAAATCCACATGCCCGGGGGTGTCGATGAGGTTGATCATCACCCCCTTCCACTGGCAGGTGGTCACCGCCGCGGTGATGGTGATGCCCCGCTCCTGTTCTTCGGGCATCCAGTCCATGGTGGCGGCGCCGTCGTGCACCTCCCCGATCTTGTGGGTGCGGCCGGTGTAATAGAGGATGCGCTCGGTGAGGGTGGTCTTGCCCGCATCGATGTGCGCGATGATGCCGATATTGCGCAGCTGTTCCAGTCGCACGCCCACGGTAACCTTCCGGGAGGGGCCGGGAGGGCGGCCCGCCTGTGCCTCTGTCAAACCCCATATTTTGTAATGGAATTTCCCGGCGCTTGCAAGGCGGGAATGCGGGAAAGGGACAGGAAAAAGCCTTAATCGGCAGTCCCGGCGCAGGCTGCTGAAGAAAATTGGTTTTCCCTTGTCATTTCGGCGGTTATCCAGGATAAAAAGAAAGGACTTATTCCCTGATAAGGGGTTGGGGGAGAGGGGGCAGGGGTCCGCGACCTCTGCCCCCCTCTCCCAGATGATGGGAGGCGCATGGATGGGTTGACCCTGCTGCAGCAGCTGGTGAACGGCCTCTCCTTGGGGAGCCTGTATGCCCTCATTGCCGTGGGTTACACCATGGTCTATGGCATCCTGCGTCTCATCAACTTCGCCCACGGCGACCTCATCATGGTGGCCGCTTATGTGGCGGTGATGGGGGTGGGGCTCTTTTCCTGGCCCTGGCCCCTGGCCGCCGGGCTGGCCATCCTGGTGACCGGCCTTTTGGGAGTCATCTTGGAGCGGGCCGCCTACCGGCCGCTGCGCCGGGCGCCCCGTATCTCGCTCCTCATCTCCGCCATCGCCGCTTCTTTTCTCTTGGAGAACCTGGTCCTGGTGCTGGCCGGGGGGCGGCCCCGGGCCTTCCCGGCCCCTGCCTGGCTTGCGGGCTCCCTGGAGCTGGGAGGACTCTATCTCCCCCGCCTCAGCCTGGTTATCCCCGCGGTGACCGCCCTCAGTGTCGGGGCCTTGTTTTTTCTGGTTTATGGCACCGCCACCGGCCGGGCCATGCGGGCCATCGCCGCGGACTGGGAGACCGTGAGCCTCATGGGGGTGGATGTGAACCGCATCATCTCCCTCACCTTCCTCACCGGATCCCTCCTCGCTGGGGTGGGAGGAACCCTCTGGGCCCTGAAATACCCCCAGGTCAACCCCTTCCTGGGGATTCTCCCGGGCCTGAAAGCCTTCATCGCCGCGGTGCTGGGGGGCATCGGCAACCTGGCGGGCGCGGTAGCCGGGGGGCTCATCCTGGGCCTCCTGGAGGTCCTCATCGTGGCCGCCTTCCCTACCTGGGCCGGCTACCGGGACGCCGTGGCCTTCGGCCTGCTCATCGTCATTTTGCTGGTCAGGCCCACTGGCCTGTGGGGCGAAAGCCTGGAGGAGGAGAAATTATAGGAGGACAGCCGCGCTCTGGCATGCCCGGGCTGCGCTTGAAGTATCCGTGCTGAAATTTCCCATGACCCGCTCCACCTGGCTCACCCTGGCGTCCTTGGTGCTCCTGGCCGCGTTTCTGGCCGTGGCGGAGCGCTACGGCAACGAATATCAGGTGCGCCTGCTCCACAACACCGCGGTCTTCATCACCCTGGCGGTGAGCTACCATCTCATCAACGGCGTCTGCGGCCAATTGCACCTGGGGCCTAACGCCTTCATCACCCTGGGGGCCTACACCGCCGCCCTCCTCACCCTGACCCCGGCGGAGAAGGCGGCCAATTTCCTCCTCACCCCCCTCATCTGGCCGGTGAGCGAGGTGAGCCTGCCCCTGGCGCCGGCGCTTGTGGCCGGGGGACTGGTGGCCGCCGCCTTCGGCGTGCTCACCGGCTTCCCGGTCTTCCGGGTCAGGGGGGATTACCTGGCCATCGCCACTTTGGGGTTTGGCGAGGTGGTGCGGGTGGTGGCCAACAACCTCCAGGGCCTCACCAACGGGCCTTTGGGCCTCAAGGGCTTGCATCCCCTGGGGAGTCTGGGGTGGTCCTGGGGGGTGGCGGTCATCACGGTCCTAGTGGTCCACCGCCTGAAAAACTCGAGCTTTGGCCGGGCCATGCAGGCCATCCGGGAGGATGAGACCGCGGCCCGGGCCATGGGGGTGGACACCTTCCGCCACCTGATGCTGGCCTATGTGCTCAGCGCCTTCTTTTTCGGGGTGGGAGGAGGGCTCTTGGCGCACCTCATCACCACCATCTCCCCGGGGCTGTTCAGCTTCTTCCTCACCTTCCAGCTCCTCATCATCATCGTGGTGGGGGGCCTGGGCTCCACCACCGGCGCGGTGCTCTCCGCCATCTTTTTCACCCTGGCGGGGGAGTGGCTCCGGGTGGTGGAGGAGCCCCGGCAGCTCTTCGGGCTGATGGTTCCAGGGATTCCGGGTCTGCGCATGGTGATCTTTTCCCTCCTGCTGCTCATGGTCATCCTCTTTTTCCGGCGGGGGCTTCTGGGGCGGCGGGAATTCACCTGGGCGGCGGCCACCGCCTGGCTTACCGGCCGGTTCCGGACCGGGGCAGGTTGAGAGCCGCCATGGCGCTGCTGGAGCTTTGCCAGGTGGGCATGCGCTTCGGGGGGCTTCTGGCCTTGGCAGACCTGAATCTTTCGGTGCCGGAAGGCGGCCTCTATGGCCTCATCGGCCCCAACGGCGCCGGCAAGACCACGGTCTTCAATCTCATCAGCGGCTTTCTGACGCCCACCAGCGGCAGCATCCGCCTCAACGGCACCGAGCTGGTGGGTCTGCCCCCCCACCGCATCACCGCGGTGGGGGTGGCCCGCACCTTCCAGAACATCCGCCTCTTCGGGGAGCTCACGGTGCTGGACCATGTCCTGATAGGCCAGCACCTCCGGGGCCGCGCCCAGTGGTGGCAGGCGGTCCTGGCCCTGCCCGGCGCCCGGCGGGAGGCTAAGGCGCAGGAGCGGCGGGCCTGGGAGCTCCTCACCGAGGTGGGGCTGGCGGAGGTGGCCCACGAGCCCGCGGGCCAGCTCCCTTACGGCCACCAGAGGCGCCTGGAGATCGCCCGCGCCTTGGCCACCGGCCCCCGGCTGCTCCTCCTGGATGAACCGGCCGCCGGCCTCAATCCCCAGGAGACCCGGGAACTCATGAATTTCTTGCAGGACATCCGGCGCCGCTACGGCCTCACCCTGCTCCTCATCGAACACAACCTGCCACTGGTCATGGGCCTGTGCGAGCACCTCACGGTGCTGGACCACGGCCTCACCATCGCCCAGGGGCCGCCGGCGGCGGTGCAACAGGACCCCGCGGTGATCCGGGCCTATATCGGGAAGAGGTAAGGACATGCACTCCCTGGAGGCCCAGGACCTGCACATCCACTACGGCCCCATCCGGGCGGTGGCGGGGGTGAGTTTTACGGTGCCCGCCGGCTCCCTGGTGGCTCTCCTGGGGGCCAACGGCGCGGGCAAAAGCACCATCATCCGGGCCGTGGCCGGGCTCATCCCGGTGGCGGCGGGCCGCATCCTTCTCAGTGGAGAAGAGATCCAGGGCCTGCCGCCCCATGAGATTGTGCGCCGAGGGGTGGCGGTTTGCCCCGAGGGCCGCCGGGTCTTCCGCAACCTGACGGTGCAGGAGAACCTGCTCCTGGGCGGCTGGACCCGGGAGCGCCGGGAACAGGAGGACACCCTGGCCCACATCTACCGCCTCTTCCCCCGTCTGGCGGAACGCCGCCGCCAACGGGCCGGCACCCTGTCCGGCGGCGAACAACAGATGCTGGCCCTGGGCCGGGCCCTCATGAGCCGCCCCCGCCTGCTCCTCCTGGATGAACCCT
Organism: Desulfobaccales bacterium; assembly: GCA_037481655.1. Classification (NCBI taxonomy): domain Bacteria; kingdom Pseudomonadati; phylum Thermodesulfobacteriota; class Desulfobaccia; order Desulfobaccales; species Desulfobaccales bacterium. Next base: position 11,442 of record JBBFLF010000029.1, read on the forward strand.
CCCTGGGCCTGGCCCCCCTGCTGGTGCGGGAGGTCTTCAAGGTGGTGGCCCGCCTCAAAGAGACCGGCGTCAGCATCCTCCTGGTGGAACAGAACGCCGCCGCCGCCCTGGAACTGGCCGACTATGCCTACATCCTGGAAAACGGCCGCCTGACCCTGGAAGGCAAAGGCACAGACCTGCTCACCAACGACCACCTGCGCCGAGCCTACCTGGGAGAAACCCCGGCAGAAAAACCCCTCCCCCCCGTGTAAGTAGCAATGTAAAATGAGGGGAGGGCCGGGGGAGCCTGGCTCCCCCGCCCTCCCCTCATTCTCCCCTCCCAACCCCCCGATAAGGGGTTGGGGGAGAGGGTCTGGGAGAGGGGGCAGGGGTCTGTGACCCCTGGCCCCCTCTCCCAGAGACATTCAGGAGGAGACCCTCCCTGGAGACGCTATGTTGAGGCCGCTTAGGCTTGATGATGTCTATAAAGGTTATACGTATGATTTGGACAAGGTGGTGGAGCCGGGGAAGACCATCGCTTGGGTGAAGGAGCGCCTGGCCGGTCTGGACCTGAAGATCCTCAAGCAGGTGGTGCGCATTGATTCGGGGCGTCTGGACATTCCGGTGTACATCAGTCTGGTGGATGTGGATGCCATGCGGGTGATGCCCACCCGCAAGCAGATGGGCAAAGGCGCCACTCCGGCCCAGGCCGAGGCCTCGGCCCTTATGGAGCTGGTGGAGCGCTTCAGTTTTTTTTCGTTTCTGGAGGAAGGCCCCTTAATTTATGGCCGGGCCCGGGAGTTCGGGGAGGGGGCCCTGCCCTTCCGGTATCTGGCCCGCTCCCTATTTGATGCTTCGCCTGCCGCCGAGCTGGCAGAGCGCCTTTACCCGGACTGGCCCCTCTATTTTGCCCCGGCCACCAATCTGGCCAGCGGCGAGGCGGTGCTCCTGCCTTTCCATTGGTTTTATCTGATTGAGGAATTCAATGGCCCGGCGGCGGGCAACTGCCCCGAGGAGGCGGTGCTTCAGGGCTTGTGTGAGGTGGTGGAGCGCCATGTGGGCTCGGTGATCAGCCACGAGCGGCTCCCCACCCCCCTCATTGACCCGGAAAGTGCCACCGACCCGGTGGTGCGGGAGCTGTTGGACAAGTTCCGGCGCAACGGCATCAGGCTGTGGCTCCGGGATTTCTCCTTGGACACCGGCATCCCCACGGTGGGGGCCCTGGCCTATGATCCGGCCACCTTCCCGGAAAAGAGCGAGATCGTCTTCACCGCCGGCACCACCACCAGCCCGGAGAAGTCCCTGGCCCGGGCCCTGACCGAGATCGCCCAGCTGGCGGGGGATTTTCACCGCCGCACCAGCTACCGGCCCACCCTGCCCAAATACGGGAGCCTTAAGGAGGCGGCTTATCTCATGGCCGAGGGGCCCATGGTGCCTTTGGCGAGCCTTCCCGACATTTCCCATGACAACCTCAGGGTGGAAATTTCCCGGGCGGTGGAGGCGTTAGGCAAGCTGGGTCTGGAGCCCCTGGCGGTGGATCTCACCCATCCGGGGCTGCAGATCCCGGTGTATTACCTGCTCATTCCCGGCACGCATTTCCTGGAGCGCACCCGCAATACCGACACCCTTTTCCATCTGGCCCGGACCGCGGCCCTCTATGCCCGGCCCGCCGACGCCCTGGAGGCTTTGGCCCGCTTGCAGGCCCTGGCCCCGGAGCGCTTCGAGGTGCCCTTCTTTTTGGGGGTGGTGCAGGAGAACCTGGGAGAGCCCGCCGCGGCCCTGGAGTCCTTCCGGCGCTCCCTCACGTTGGGGCCGCCGGCCCACGAGGTGGCCAGCGTCTATGTGCACCTGGGCTCCTGCCTTAAGGACCTGGGAGAGTATGACCAGGCGGTGGCGGCTCTTGGACAAGCCCGGGAGCTCAACCCCGAGCTCAAGGAGGCCCACCATCTCCTGGGCTTCTGCTTCTTCAAGCTGGGGGCGCATGAGGAGGCGGTGGCCTGCTTTGAGCGCTGCATCGAGCTGGACCCCGGCTCCGGCATCGACTATGCCAACCTGGGGGTGAACCTGCTCCGGCTGGGGCACTGCCGGGAGGCGGCCTATGTGCTCCAGCAGGCCCTGGACCTGGACCCCTCCCTGGACTTCGCCCGCCGGATGCTGAAGGAGGCCCTGGGCTGAGTCAAAGGGTTGGGGGAGAGGGCCTGGGAGAGGGGGCAGGGGTCCGCGACCCCTGGCCCCCTCTCCCAGAACCAGGTACCGCTCTAATGCACACCTGAGAGGTGAGGATGCTCAAGCCGCCTGTGTGCGATTTTTCCCGCTACCCGCCGGAGTCCGCCGGCAGGCTCCTGACCTGTCAGGTGCCCGTGGTCTCCCAGGAGGCCACCATCGCGGCGGTGGAGCGGCTGCTCCTCACCCACGCCCGGGATTTCGAGTCCATCAGCTATGTCTATGTGGTGGATGAGGCGGGCTGCCTCACCGGAGTGCTGTCCATCAAGGAGGTCTTTCAGCAGGAGAAGCGGCGTCCGGTGGCGGAGGTGATGGTCACTCGCCTGGCCACCGTGCCGCCGGCGGCCGACCAGGAGCGGGTGGTGCACCTGGCCCTGGCCCATGACCTCAAGGCGGTGCCCGTGGTGGATGAGCAGGGAATCTTCTTGGGCGCGGTGCTGAGCCGGACTCTGCTCAATACTCTCTTTCGGGAGGCCAGCGAGGACCTTCTGCGCCTGGGGGGCATCAAGCGTTCCGAATCCATGTTCGACAATGTGCTCAAGCTCCCGGTAGTTGTCTCCCTGGAGCACCGCCTTCCCTGGCTCCTTTTGGGGCTTTTGGGGGGGATGCTGGCCGCCGGCATCATCGGCCGTTTCGAGGGCACCCTGGAGAAGAACCTCATCCTGGCCGCCTTCATCCCCCTCATGGTGTACATGGCGGATGCCGTGGGCACGCAGATGGAGGCCTTCATCATCCGGGACCTGGCGGTGAACCCGGAGCTGGAGTTTTTCCGGTATTTCCGCCGCCAGTTCCTTATTGTCACCCTCATTGGCCTCATCACCAGCGGGGCCCTGGGGGGCTTGAGCTTCCTCCTCTACCGGGCTCCCCGGGTCTCTGTGGTATTGGCTCTGTCCCTGTTTCTCGGCATCATCTCCTCCGTGGTCACCGGCTTGGTCATTCCCTACCTCATGGGCCGCCTGCGGCAGGATCCGGCCAACGCCAGCGGCCCGGTGGCCACCATCCTCCAGGATATTTTGACCGTGGCCATCTTTTTCCTCATCGCCTCCTGGCTCCTGGGGTGAAAAGGTGAAGGAACCCGGGAATCCCGCCACCGCCACTGCTCCCGCCGCGGCCCGGCAAGCCCATGCGGCCCGGCCCCGGCGCCGGCTCCTCAAGGCCCTCCTGGTGACCGGGGTGGTGGCAGTCCTCCTGGCCGGAGCCGTCTGGCACGGCGGCATTCCGATGAGCCGCCTCTATGCGCGTCTTCTCAAGCCGCTGATGAATGCCTGCCTTGCCATCGGGGTGGGCCTGGCTGTGGGGCTGTTCATCGAAAACGCCAGCCTCACCGCCAAAATCGGCCGCCTGACGGCGCCGCTCCTCAGGTTCGGGCACCTCAAGGAGCCCTCGGCCGTGGCCTTCACCACCGCCTTTTTCTCCGCCATCTCCGCCAGCGCCATCCTGATGAATGCCCACAAGGATGAGGTCATTTCCCGGGAGGAGCTCACCATCTCCGCCCTCATCCTCACCTTTCCGGCCTTCTTTGCCCATCTCCCCAGCATGTTTTTCATCATCACGCCCCTGGTGGGGGTGCTGGGCGTCTATTACCTGGCCATTCTTTTGGGGGCCGATCTGCTGCGCACCCTGGGCTACCTCCTCTACGCCCGCTGGCGCCTGCCGGCCTATCAGCCCCGCATCTCTCCGCCTGCCGGTTCCCGGCCGGACTGGCGCCAGGTGCTTCGGGACACCGGCAAAAAATTCCTCACCCGCCTCTATAACATCCTGGTGATCACCATCCCGGTATTTGTGGCCGTCTTTCTGGCCCAGGAAGGGGGGCTCTTCGACTGGCTCAAGGACCACCTGGCCCGGGGGCTGGCGGGCATCGCCCTGCCGGTGGAGGCCTTCAGCATCCTGCTTTTTGCCCTGGCGGCGGAGACCACCGGCGGATTCGCCGCCGCCGGCGCCCTCCTCACCGCGGGCACCTTGAGCCCCGGGGTGGTGCTCTTCACTTTGATTCTGGGCACCATCATCTCCAGCCCCATGCGGGCCATCCGCCACCAGCTGCCCTTTTATCTGGGCATCTACACCCCCGCCTTGGGCCTGCGCCTCATGATCCTGAGCCAACTCTTTCGGGCTTTGAGCCTGCTGCCCTTCCTCCTGCTGGTCTATTGGTGGGGCATGTAAGCCCGGCTGCCTTGACAGCAGCGGCCGGGGGAGAGTATAAGAGCGGCAGGAGGCCGCACATGGCGGGCGCGGGCAAGGTCTTGTTTCTCCTGGACATCAGCTCCTATATCTACCGGGCCTTCCATGCCATCCGGGGCCTCTCCACTTCCCAGGGACTGCCCACCAACGCCGCCTTCGGGGTCACCAGCATGCTCCTCAAGGTGCTGAAAGAGCGGCGGCCGGAATATCTGGCCCTGGTCTTCGACACCAAGGCCCCCACCTTCCGCCATGTGGCCTACCCGGAGTACAAGGCCCACCGCCCGCCCATGCCCGAGGAGCTCTCGGTGCAGCTCCCTTATATTCAGCAGATCATCCAGGCCTTCAATCTGCCGGCGGTGGAGGCGGATGGCTTTGAGGCCGACGACCTCATCTGCACCCTGGCCAAGAAGGCCCGGGCCGCCGGCTGGGAGGTGGAGATCGTCTCCGGCGACCGGGATCTTTTGCCCTGCCTCACCGACGGGGTGAGCATGTGGGACCCCATGCGGGACGTGCGCTATGACCCCGCGGCCATCCGGGAGAAATACGGCCTCACACCCCAGGAGCTGGCGGAGGTCAAGGCCCTGGCGGGCGACCCCAGCGACAACATCCCCGGGGTGCCCGGCATCGGGGAAAAGACCGCCCTCAAGCTCATCCAGCAGTTTCACACGGTGGAAAACCTCCTGGCCCACCTGGAGGAGGTGCCGGAAAAACGGCTGCGGGAGAAGCTGGCCCAATACGCCGACCAGGCCCGCCTCAGCCGGGAGCTGGTGCGCTTAAGCGAGGCCGCGCCGGTGGAGTTCGCGCCGGAGCGCTTCCGCCCCGGCACCCCCGACCGGGAGGCCTTGCGCCGCCTCTTTCTGGAGCTGGAATTCACTCGCTTCACCCAGGAGCTGGGTTTCGACTCCACCTTGGCCGAGGCCTTCCGCCTGGTCACCAAGCCTGGGGAGCTGGCAGAGATCGGCCAGGCCATCCGGGCCAGCGGGGAGCTGGCAGTCTATTTTCTCCTGGGGGAGGGCCACCCGGTGGCCGCGCCGGTGGCCGGAGTGGGCCTCTCCTGGCAGCCCAAGGTAGGGGCCTATGTGCCCTTCGGTTCGGACCTGCCCCCGGAGACTCTCTGGCGGGAGCTGGGCCCCCTCCTGCAAGATCCCGCCATTCGCAAGATCAGCGCCGACCTTAAGACCCTCTGGCTCCTGGGACGGCGCTTCGGCGCGCAACCCGCAGGTTTGGTGGGGGATATTTTGCTCGCCTCCTACCTCCTCAATCCGGCCCGCTACGAGCAGACCGTAGAAAACGTGGCCCTGCACCACCTGGGGATCAATCTGCCAGGGCCCCGGGAACTCCTGGGGCGGCCGGCCCAGGCGGCGGACCTGCCCCCGGAGCTGGCCCTCACCTATGCCGGCGGCCGGGCCGAGGTCTCCCTGGAGCTCTGGCCCAAGCTGGCCGAGGAGCTCAAACGGGAGGGCCTGGGTGAGCTCTATGACACCCTGGAGCTCCCCCTCATCCCGGTTTTGGGGGCCATGGAAGAGGCAGGCATTCTGGTGGACCAGGAGTTTCTGCGCCGCTTCGGCCAGGACCTGGACCGCCAGATGCAACGGCTGGAAGGCGAGATCTACGAGCTGGCGGGGGAGAGCTTCCTCATCAACTCCCCCCAGCAGCTGGGGCGCATCCTCTTTGACAAGCTGAAGCTGACGCCGCAAAAGAAGACCAAGGGCAAGACCGCCTACTCCACCGACATGGAGGTCCTCCAGACCCTGGCGGCGGAGGCCCCCATCGCCGCCAAGGTGCTGGAGTATCGCACCCTGGGGAAGCTCAAGGCCACCTATGTGGAGGCCCTCCTCAAGCTGGTGCACACCGACGGCCGCATCCACACCACCTTCCTCCAGTCGGTGGCGGCCACCGGGCGCCTCTCCAGCCGGGATCCCAATCTCCAGAACATCCCGGTCCGGGGCGAGCTGGGGGGGCAGATCCGCCAGGCCTTCATTGCGCCGCCGGGCTGGCAGCTTCTGGGCGCCGACTACTCCCAGATGGAGCTTCGGCTTCTGGCCCACTTCTCCGAAGACCCGGTCTTGCTGGCCGCCTTTCAGGAAGGGGTGGACATCCACCGGCAGACGGCGGCGGTGGTCTTCGGCATCCACCCGGAGCTGGTGACCCCGGAGATGCGCCGCCAGGCCAAGGTCATCAACTTCGGCATCATCTACGGCATGAGCGCCTTCGGCCTGGCCAAGCAGCTGGGGGTGGGCAACCGCCTGGCCCAGGACTTCATCCAGCGCTATTTCGCCAAGCATACCAAGGTGAAGGAATACCTGGAGGGCACCCTCAAGACCGCCCGGGAGCAGGGCTGGGTCACCACGCTTTTGGGCCGGCGGCGGCAGATTCCCCAGATCACCAGCAGCAACCGGCTGGTGCGCCAGGAGGCGGAGCGCAGCGCCATCAACACGCCGCTTCAGGGCTCCGCCGCGGACCTCATCAAGAAGGCCATGCTGGAGGTGGACCGGGCCCTGCGCCAGCAGGGGAGCGGCGCCCGCCTGCTCTTGCAGCTCCATGACGAACTCCTCCTGGAGGTCCCCGGAGCCGAAGTGAAAAGTGTGGCCCGGCTGGTGAAACAGGCCATGGAGGGGGTGGCCAGCCTGAAGGTGCCCCTGGTGGTGGACCTCCGGGTGGGGTCCAACTGGGGGGAGATGTCACCCTTACGGTGATAAAATGCCAAGGATAACAAATGCTTATTCATCTCAGCGGCTTCAGGGCGGCAGGAGCCCGCGCCGTCTGGCGGGCTTGTCCAGCGGGACCGTCCCCGGCGCGGGGTCGGAGGTTCCCGGCTTTCCTGAGGACCCAGTCGAAAAAAAAATCATGCCAGCCATAATTTTTCTTGCTATCCGGGCCGAGGGTGTATTAAATTAGGGCCAACTTTGTGTAACCCTTAAACCATCTCTTTAAAGGGGGGATAGATGATGAGGAAAGCTTTGGTGAGAAAGGGTTTTGCTTTGGCGATTCTCATGGCGTTTGTCCTCGCCATGGGAGCGGGCTGCTGCGACCAGTGCAAGAAGTACGTCGACGAAGCAAAGATGTACGCCGACCAGGCGGCCGCTTCTGCTTCCAAGGCTGACAGCGCGGCGCGCAACGCGGAAATGGCGGCGGCGGATGCCAAGGCGGCGGCGGACAAGGCCGAAGCGGCGGCTGATCGGGCCGAGGCTGCGGCTGCGAAGGCTGAAGCCTGCATGGTCAAGAAGCTGCGGAAGTAAGCACTGGGACAAAGATGGGAGAGTTCTTCTCTCCAGAAGGGGGTAATCGATGAGGAAGCCGTTTCTGAAAAGAGGTTTCGCGTTGGCGCTCCTCGCGGTCTTTGCCCTGGTGCTGGGAGGCTGCTGCCAGCAGTACTATGATCAGTGCAGAATGTACATGGAGCAGTCCAAGGCTTCCGCGGACAGGGCCGCTGCATCGGTGGTGAAGGCCGAAGCTGCCGCTCAGGATGCCAAAGTCCCCGTACCTCGGGCTTCTGCTGCCGCCAACAAGGCGGAGGCGGCGGCCGCCCGGGCTGAAGACGCGGCCGAGAAATGCTGCGCGATGTATAAGCCTGCCAAGGGCAAGGTCAAGACCAAGGTCAAGAAAACCAAGGTCAAGGCGACCAAAAAGGTCAAGGTCAAGCGGACGAAGTAATCCACGGCCTTATACTCGGGGGGATGTAGCCCCCAATGACACCGGCAGAGGGTGTGGGAGCAGATGCTCACCACACCTTCTGTGTTTTCCACCCCGCTCTCCCCGCCCCCAGCCCTTGGCTTGACAGGGCGCCGGCCCTTGGGTATCTTCATCCAAGTTTCCCCAGGAGGAGCCCCATGGCGCTGGACGAAATCCTCATCACCCGGGCCATCATCGAACGTTACACCGAGAAGCTGCTTGCCAACCTGGATGTGGACGTGGCCATCGTGGGCGGCGGCCCCTCCGGCCTCACCCCCGCCTGGATCCTGGCCTCCAAGGGCTGGAAAGTGGCCGTCTTCGAGCGCAAGCTCTCCATCGGCGGCGGCATGTGGGGCGGCGGCATGATGTTCAACGAGCTGGTCTTCCAGGAAGAGGCCAAACCCATCCTGGACGAGCTGGGAGTGCGCCTGAAGCCCGCCTATCCCGGCTACTTCACCGCCGACGCCATCGAAACCGTCACCACCCTGGCCTCCAAGACCGTCCAGGCCGGGGCCACCATCTTCAACTGCATCAGCGCCGAAGACGTCATGGTGCGGGACGACCGGGTCTGCGGGCTCGTCCTCTCCTGGACCGCAGTGGAGATCGCCGGCCTGCACGTGGACCCCCTCACCATCCGGGCCAAATGCGTGGTGGACGCCACCGGCCACGATATTGAGGTGGTGAAGATCTTTCTGAAGAAAAACCAGCCCGTGAGCCTCTTCACGCCCACCGGCGGCATCGGCGGCGAACGCTCCATGTGGGCCGAGGTGGGGGAAAAGGAGACCGTGGCCCATACCAAGGAGATCTACCCCGGCCTCTTTGTCTCCGGCATGGCCGCCACCGCCACCCACGGCACCTACCGCATGGGCCCCATCTTCGGCGGCATGTTCCTCTCCGGCAAAAAAGTCGCCGACCTCATCCACGAACGCCTCACCGCCGAGTGGTGAGGGTTGAGGGAAGGGCCGGGGGAACGCAGTTCCCCCGCCCTCCCCTCAAACTCCCCACCCCACCCCCTTTATGGGGTTGGGGGTGGGGGTTTGGGGGAGGGAGGCAGGGGCCGCCGGCCCCTGGCCCCCTCCCCCAAATGCCCGGAAGCAACGCCTATGACATACGAAGCGGTTATTGGCTTGGAGGTGCATGCCCAGCTCCTGACGGAGAGCAAGATCTTTTGCGGCTGTGCCACCCGCTTTGGGGCGCCGCCCAATACCCAGGTGTGTCCGGTGTGTCTGGGGATGCCGGGGACTTTGCCGGTATTGAACCGCAAGGCGGTGGAGTATGCCCTGAAGATGGCCTTGGCCACCAATTGCCGGGTGGCCTCGGAGTCGGTCTTTGCCCGCAAGAATTATTTTTATCCCGATCTCCCCAAGGGCTATCAGATCTCCCAATATGAGCGGCCGCTGGCGGAGCAGGGGTATCTGGACATCCAGGTGAACGGGGAAAGCAAGCGCATCGGCATCACCCGCATCCACCTGGAGGAGGACGCCGGCAAGCTGGTGCATAGCGAGACCCGGCCGGTGAGTTTCGTGGATTTCAACCGCACCGGCGTGCCTTTGATTGAGATTGTCAGCCAGCCGGACCTGCGCACGCCGGAGGAGGCGGTGGCATATCTTCAGGGGCTGCGCAACATTTTGCTATACCTGGGCATCTGCGACGGCAACCTGGAGGAGGGCTCGCTGCGCTGCGACGCCAATATTTCTCTCAGACCGGTGGGGCAGGCGGCCTTCGGCACCAAGGTGGAGATCAAGAACATGAACTCCTTCCGCTTCCTCCGCCAGGCCCTGGAGTATGAGATGCGGCGTCAGCGGGCCCTGTTGGCTGAGGGCCGGGAGATTGTTCAGGAGACCCGGCTGTGGGATGCGGCCAAGGGGCAGACCTTCTCCATGCGGGGCAAGGAGGAGGCCCACGACTACCGCTATTTCCCGGACCCGGACCTGGTGCCGCTCCGGGTGCCGGCGGAGTGGCTGGAGGAGATCCGCGGCTCCCTGCCGGAGCTGCCCGCGGCCCGGGCCCGGCGTTTCATGGAGGACTATGGCCTCCCGGAGTATGACGCCGGGGTGCTCACCGCCGACAAGGCCCTGGCGGATTACTTCGAGGCGGTGCTGGCCGTCTTCCCCCGGCCCAAGCCGGTGAGCAACTGGATCATGGCCGAGGTGCTGCGGGAGCTCAAAAAAGAGGAGGCCGGGATTGCCTCCCTGAAAGTGGCCCCTGAAGACCTGGGGCGGCTCCTGGCCCTGGTGGAGGAGGGGGCCATCAGCGGCAAAATCGCCAAGATGGTCTTTGAGGAAATGGTGCAAAGTGGCCGGGGCCCCGAGGCCATCATCCGGGAGCGGGGCTTAAGCCAGATCACCGACGCCGGAGCGCTGGAGGCCCAGGCCCGTGAGATCCTGGCGGCCCACCCCAAGGAGGTGGCGGACTATAAGGCCGGCAAGACCAAGGTCCTGGGCTTTTTTGTGGGCCAGCTGATGCGCCAGACCAAAGGCCAGGCCAACCCGCAGCTGGCCAACGAGGTCTTCCGGAAGCTGCTGTCCGAATAGAAAATCATGGGGGAAGAGCCGAGGAACCGTCGGACCTCCGCCCTTTTAGCAATATTCCCTCCCCGCCCCATCTTAGGCATTGGGAAATCGAGGCCAGCGAGGCGATTAAACAATAAAGGGGGTGGGGGGAGTGGGTTTGGGAGAGGGGGCATGGGTCCATGACCCCTGGCCCCCTCACCCAGGAACTCAGAAAAGGATTCGGCATGATCCCCTACTGCAGCATCTGCTGGCAGGATAACCGGGTGCGCCTCCTGGACCAGCGCCGCCTGCCCCAGGAAGAAGTGTACCTGGAAACCGCGGATTACCGGGAGGTCATCGAGGCCATCCGCACCCTGGCCATCCGGGGGGCGCCGGCCATCGGGGTAGCCGCGGCCATGGCCGCGGCGCTGGGCGCCCTGGAGATCACCACCGACGACCCGGGGGAGTTTCAGGCCCGGTTTCAGGAGATCCTGCGGGAGATCGCCAAGGCCCGGCCCACCGCGGTGAATCTCTTCTGGGCCCTGGAGCGCATGGAACGGGTGGCAAAAGCACATGCCGGAGAGCCGGTGGCGGCCCTCAAAGAGCGGCTGGTGCACGAAGCCCAGGCCATCCTGAAGGAGGATGACACCATCAACCGGCATCTGGCGGCCCACGGCCAGGTGCTCATCCCCGAGGGTGGTCGGGTGCTCACCCACTGCAACACCGGCGCCTTGGCCACCGGCGCCTACGGCACCGCCTTGGGGGTGCTCCGGGCCGCCTGGGAGGCCGGCCGGCGCTTTTCGGTGTGGGTGGATGAGACCCGGCCGCTTTTGCAGGGCGCCCGCCTCACCACCTGGGAGCTGGGGAAGATCGGCATCCCCTACACCCTCATCCCCGATGGCGCCGCCGCCTTCCTCATGCAAAAGAAGCAGGTGGATCTGGTGATCGTGGGGGCGGACCGCATTGCCGGCAATGGCGACACCGCCAACAAGATCGGCACCTACGGCCTGGCGGTCCTGGCCCGCTACCACGGGGTGCCGTTTTACGTCGCTGCGCCCCTGTCCACCTTTGACTTTGCCCTCGCCGACGGCAGCCAGATCCCGGTGGAGGAGCGGGAGCCTGATGAAGTCACCTGCCTCTGGGGGCAGCCGGTGGCGCCGCCAGGGGCCCCGGCCCTGAACCTGGCCTTTGACGTCACCCCCAACGAACTTATCAGCGGCATCATCACGGAGCGGGGCATCGCCACGCCCCCATATCCCTCCAGCCTGAAACCCTGGAAACGCAGCCAAGGATGATCCCATGCGGCGTCTTGTTTCGTTGCTGACCCTGGTCGCGGCCGTGAGCCTGGCCCTCCCGGCCTGGGGCTCCGGCCCCTTTAACATCCGCCTGCCCCGCAGCCCGCAGGGCGTGGACCCGGAGGCCGTCACCGTGGTGGGGGAGGTGCGCAAATACACCATCAAAAAAGGGGACAGTCTCTTGGAGCTGGCCCGGGACTTCGGTCTGGGCTACCACGACCTGGCGGTCCTGCACCGCCAATACGACCCCTTCATCCCCCCCGCCGGGGCGGTGATCACCGTGCCCACCAAGTGGATCATCCCGGATAACCGGGGCCGGAACATCATCGTCAATACCGGCCAGATGCGCCTTTACTTCTACCAGAACAACGCCACCCAGGTATATACCTACCCCATCGGCATGGGCGTGCTGGATTTCAAGACCCCCACCGGCGTCTTCCGGGTGGTGGAAAAGAAGGTGAAACCCGCCTGGCACATCCCCAAAAGCCTGCAGGCGAAATACGGCATGACGGTGATGCCCCCCGGGCCGGACAACCCCCTGGGCGACTACAAGCTCACCCTCTCCTGGGGCGATTACGGCATCCACGGCACCCACATGCCCCTGGGGGTGGGCCGCCTGGTGAGCCACGGCTGCACCCGCATGTACCCGGAGCACATCAAGGAACTCTTCCCCAAGGTGCCGGTGGGGGCTACGGTGGAATACATCTACGAGCCGGCCCTGGTGGGCTTCAAACACGGCCGCATCTTCCTCTCCATACACGAGGACTTCTACTTCAAGATCCGCTCCATGCTCCTGCACGTGCTCAGCCTGCTGGAAAACAAAGGCCTGGCGGAACAGGTGGACATGCGCAAGGTGATGCAGGCAGTGGAAGAACAAAACGGCCTGCCGGTGGACATCACCCGCACCGGCGCGTCCTCCTATTGGAGCCGGATGGAGTAAGGCGGGGAGAGGTAAAACATGAGGGGAGGGCCGGGGGAGCCGTGGCTCCCCCGCCCTCCCCTCATGCTCCCCACCCAACCCCCTTTATGGGGTTGGGGGAGAGGGTGTGGGAGAGGGGGCAGGGGGCCACTGCCCCCTGGCCCCCTCTCCCAAGTTCCTGCCGGCCGAGTCTCAGCCGCCGGCGGCGGCGTCGAAGCGGTAGCGTTCCTCCACGATGCGTTCCACTTCCTCTTCCGTGGGCATGCTGTCCCGGTAGCCGGCCAGGTATTGGTTGCGGAGCCAGCGGAAGAGGCTCACGGTTTCGTTGACCCGGACGATTTCCGGGATGTCGCCGCTCTTCACGGTCTTGATGTGGGGGGTGTACTGCCCCAGGGTGGAGACCACGTCGTAGAAGGTGGCGGCCTCCCGTTTCACGCCCCGCTTGAAGGAGCGGCCCTCCTTGGGGTAGATGAGTTCGGGGTCGGGGTTGCCGGAGATGTCCAGGCGCTGGAAGGGCCGGCGCACCGCCACCTGCCATTTGCGGGACTCCACCATCATGCGGGCGATGAGGGGCCCGGCCCAGTCGTGGGTGATGTGGCCCTGGGGGCAGGTGGAGAAGAACTCCACCACCGAGGGGCCGTTGTAGGCGATGGCCTCCTTGAGGATGTTGATGGCGTAGAAGGGGTTGTCGATGCTCAGCTTGGCCGCGTACACGTGGCTGATGGCCATGGCCTGGGCGATGATCCGCCGGTGCAGGGTGGTCTTGCCGGCGTATTTCCGGCCGATGGGGCTGGTGGAGCGGTCGGTGCCGAAGCGGGTGGCCCCGGACTTCTGCACGCCGGTGTTCATGTAGCCCTCGTTGTTGTAGATCACCCAGGTGACGTCGAAGTTTTCGCCCAGGGCGTAGTTGAAGGGGCCGTTGCCGATGTCGTAGATGGCGCCGTCCCCGGCAAAGACGATGATCTTGGTGAGCACGTCGTTGAAGCGGTCCACGTAAGCCTGATCCAGGGTGAACTTGGCTCCCAGGGCGGCGGCGGAGGCGGTGCCGAAGCCGTAGTGGCCGGTGGGGTAGATGCGGGTGTTGAAGGGGTTCACCAGTTCCGAGACCTGGTCGCAGCCCGTGGAGTTGATGGTGTAGATGTTGAAGCCGTGGTCCAGCATGTGCTCGATGGCCCGGCGGTTGCGCTCCGAGAGGATCTTGATGCCCTGGTAGAAGGTGGCGATCCCCTGGGGATGGTTGCGCAGGGACTCGAGGGCGTAGAAGGTGAGGAGATTGATAACCCCCTCACTGCAGCCCGGGCACAGGGTGTGCTTGCCGGGATAGAGCTTGGAGAAGACAAAGAGCACCTGGTGATGCAGGGGGAGCTTGTCCACGTGGGGGGCCAGCTCCAGGCTGTGATCCAGGTAGCGGAAATTATCCGGCAGGAAATCCGCCCAGTTGAGCTTGGTCTTGTCCACCATGTGCAAAGCGTCGGTGGGGCAGACCATGGCGCACACCCCGCAGCCCTTGCAGGCGCTGGGGTCGGCCTCGATGTTCATGGCGAAGCGGTCCCAGGGCACGCCCTTGGGCGGCTTTTTGAAGACCTTGAAGTGCCGCGCCGCTTCGGGGGGCACCTCGCCGTGGGTCACCAGGCAGTAGATGGCGGCGTCCGGGCAGGAGGCGGCACACCAGCCGCAGGCGATGCACTTGGCGGGGTCATAGACCGGCACCTGGGTGCCGATATAGCTCATGTCCCGGAACCGGCTGGTGGCCGCGGGCACGATGGGCAAAAAGCGGTCCCACGGCACCTTCTTCCCCTCCAGGATGGGCTCCACCATCTGCTTCTTGAAGACTTCCTGGTAATTGGGGTAGAGGTTCACCGGCTTGACGGTGCCCATCTCATCCTTTTCCGTGAACTTGAAGGGCAGCCCCGCGGTGCCGGGCGGGCCGCCGAAATCCTCCGGCGGGGGCGGCGCGTAGGGCGGCAGGTCGTCGGCGAAGGTCAGGGAGACCGCCGCCTTCTCGGCGGTGCTGGCCGACCCCTGGCTGGCCCCGAAGCGCAGGAGACTCAGGTTGGAATCAATCATCTCCTTGCCCTTCTTGGTACCCAGCTTCTTCTCCAGGATGCGCTTGAAGCGGTGTTCGAATTCCTTCTCCGGGAGAATTCCCATCTCCTTGTTGATGAGGCCCAAAATGGCCGCCCCCGGGAGATTGCGGTTCAGATGCTGCATGGCCGCCTTGGTGGCATCCAGAGTGAAGACCTTGATCTGGCGGTACTTGATGATGGATTGCACCTGGGGGGGGAAGCAGGCCAGCACGTCATAGCAGTTCTTGGGGGTGTTGATGACCAGGAGGCCCTTTTCCTTGAGGCCGCCCACGTATTCCTTCAGGATCTGGTCCGAGAGGAATTTCTCGTTGAAGAAAGCCAGGACGTTGCGCTCGGTGAGCTCGCTGGCATTGCGGATGGGCTGGGAGCTTAAGCGCAGGTTCATGAACACCGGGGCGCCCTTGCGAGCCGCACCGTAGCGGGCCCCGGACTGCACAAATTTCTTTTCGCCGTGGCCATGCTCCTCGGCGTAGATGAGGGCGGCGGACTCCAGCGCCGTCTTGACGCCCTCGGCGCCCACGCCGATGAAGGTCATGCCCATCTCCCGCTCGAAATAGCCGGGAAGCGGCGCCGGCTTCAGGGTGTAGGGTCCTTCGATGCCCACCCAGAAGTCCCGCAGGAAATCCCGCTTCTTCTCCCGCACCGCGATCATGTTCTCCACCACCGCGGCGGCGTCGTATTTGTTGAAATCCTTGCTCCCCAGGCCATAGACGCCGTGCAGCAGAGTGGGCATGTCCTGGCGGCCGTAGATGCGGTGTTCCTTGCGGCCTTCCCGCCCGGCCCGGATGGAGACCTGCAGCGCCGCCTGGACATCCGCCAGGAGGAGCTGGTTGTGGGAGCGGGCCGCCCGCTCCAAGACAGTAATGACCTTGGCGTGGCGCATGCCGTAGGCCAGCTCCTCATAGCAGGGGGGATTGAAGAGCACCGGCCGCACCACTCCCACCTTGTAGCCCTTGACGTCGCGGTAATAATCCACCACGTCCTTCACCACCCCGGCACCGGAACCCAGGATGACCACCACCATGTCGGCATCCTCGGTGCGGTAGCACTCCACCACCTTGTAGTTGGTGCCGATGAGGCGGTTCATGAGGTTCATGGCCCCCACAAAGCCCCGCTTGAAGAAGCGGTAGGCCAGGTCCTGGGAGACCTCGCCTTCCATGGTGAGGTCGGTGTCGGTGAAGGTGCCGGTTAGGGTGCCGTGCTCAAAATCCGGCTGGTAGAAGCGGTTGGGCGGCCCCACATAAAATTCCAGGAAGGCGTTGGAGAGCTCCCGGATGTTCTCGATGGCGTGGCTTTTGACAAAGCCGTCCCCGATGACCATGGTGGGGAGCATCACCTGCCTGAGCTCCGAGACCTTGAAGGCCACGGGCAGCAGATCATGGAGCTCCTGGTTGTCGGCGGTGACCAACTGCGCCCAGCCGGCGTTGCGCACCGCATAGAAATCGGTGTGGCTGCAGTGGATGGAGAGCGACCCCTTGTTCACCTCCCGGGCCATCACCGTCATGACCACGGGCAGGCGTTTGCCGGCGACGGAAAAGAGATTTTTGGTTTTCAGGAGCAGACCTTGGGAAGAGGTGTTATCAACGTAGCGCCCCCCCTGGGAGGCCATGGCCTCCACCGCGGCGATGGCGGAGAGCTCATCGGAGGGCTGGAAATACATGATCTCCGTGCCCCACAGATTCTTCTGGCCCATGGCCGCAGTGCGGGCGAACTGCTCGGCAATGGGGGTGGAGGGGGTGATGGGATAACCGCACAGCCCGTCGGCCACCCGGGTGAGGATGGAGATGGCCGCCTGATTGCCGTCCATGAGGACCTCTTTCCGGGTCCGCATGGCCTCCAGCAGCCGGTCGGGAATGGCCGACAGGTCCAGATTGAACATTTCCTTGGCGTCGAACCGCTCCCACTCCGCCTGCCAGTCAATCTCCTTGGTGGTCTTCACCTTGGACTGCCTGAGCTTGTGATAGGGGAGCTGCTCCCGCAGGGCATCCAGGTCCACGCGACCCATCAACTGTGCCATAGCCGTCACCTCGTTCCCAAAGGATAATTACATTATCACAAAATATTTTTGGGGTGCAATATCCTTAACAAAATATCTGCCAGGCCTCTCACCTCCCTTGTCCCTGGAGCGGGAGTGATTAATTTAAGCTAAATCTTCCCGGAGGTAAAGGCCATGGCATTGACAATCTGTTGGGTCCACGACCTGGACAAAGCTCTCGCTACCGCCCGGCAGGTGAAAAAGCCGGTGCTGGTGGACTTTTTCAACCCGCAGTGAATCGGCTGCCAGCAGATGGGTGCCGTGACGTACCCACAAGAAGAGGTGGCCCGCTTCGTGGATCTCAACTTCATCCCGGTGCAGATTGAGGTCTCCTACACCGCGCTGATGCAGAAATACGGGGTCTCCTGGACCCCCACCCTGCTCGTCCTGGACGCCGACGGCAAGGAACACTACCGCTCCGTGGGCTTTCTGGGGCCGGAGGCCCTCATCGCCACCCTGTCGGTGGCCAAAGGCCGCTACTACCTGGACCTGGACCAGTACCCGGAAGCCCGGGCCATGTTCGAGGAGGTCATCCAAAGCGCCCGGACACCGGAGGTGGTGCCCGAGGCCATCTTCTTCAACGCCGTGGCCCAATACAAGGAGACCCACAACCCCAAGCCGCTGCGCCAGGCCTACGAGACCCTCACCGCCCGCTACCCCGGCAGCGACTGGACCAAACGGGCCGAACCCTATAAACTGATTCCGGCATAAGACCAATGACCCCGGGGGCCAAGGCCAGCCCTCCCTGGCCCCCGGCAGCCGCCATCCCAATCCACCCCGAGGAGGGACGCCATGCAGGTCACCGTGGGCACGTCCATTCTGGAGCTGGTGGAAGGCGACATCACCCAGCAGGACACCGAGGCCATCGTCAACGCCGCCAACGAACAACTCCGGGTGGGCGGCGGCGTGGATGGCGCCATCAACCGGGCCGGAGGCCCCAAGATCCAGGAGGAGGCCCGCAAAATCGGCTACTGCCCCACCGGCCAGGCCGTCATCACCACCGGCGGCAACCTCAAAGCCCGCTACGTCATCCACGCCGTGGGCCCCATCTACAAAGACGGCCACCACGGCGAACCGGAACTTCTGGCCTCCGCCTACCGGGAAAGCCTGAAACTGGCCTCCGCCAAAGGCATCACCACCATCGCCTTCCCCTCCCTCTCTACCGGCGTCTACGGCTACCCCGTCAAAGAGGCCGCCAAAATCGCCCTGAAAACCGTCAAAGACTACCTGAAAGACCACCCGGAAATCAAACTCGTCCGCTTTGTCCTCTTCGGCCACCCCACCTACCAAACCTTCGTTGAAGCTTTGGCGGAGGTGTAAGCGGGAGTGAACGGGGGAGGGGGCTAAGGG